>JBLIHY010000026.1:0-23662 GCA_047634655.1 Cellvibrionaceae bacterium | reverse complement strand
GTTCAGCCTTTACTAAAGTTGTGTCGAATCCGATTCAAGGTTTCGCTGAAGGACTGACTGATAGCGCTGGGGTTGCCTCCGATTTAATTGGCGCTACTGCGGCAGCGCTTGTTGGAGGAACGGCATGAATCAATGGGGTCAGAGTATTTGATTTTGACTTTTGAGGGTGTCATGCTGATATTTTTTATGAGGAGAGAAGGGTATGGCACGATTGCCGCGTCTTTACATGGCGGGTTGCCCACAACATATCATTCAGAGGGGGAATAACCGTCAGGTGTGTTTCTTTGCTGACGAAGACTACGCCTTTTATCTGGATAAACTTCAGAAAGCTGCAGAAAAGTACAAGGTTGCTATCCACGCCTTTGTGTTAATGACGAATCACGTTCATTTGCTGGCGACCCCGAGTGAGGAGACGAGCATCAGCCTTATGATGCAATCGGTCGGTCGTAGTTACGTAGGCTATGTTAATCATACCTATCAGCGAACGGGCACGCTTTGGGAAGGGCGATACAAGTCAACCTTAGTCGATAGTGACCGTTATTTAATGACAGTCAGTCGTTATATCGAATTGAATCCAGTCAGAGCAGCAATGGTCGAGCATGCGGCTGAATACCCTTGGTCGAGTTATCAATTTAATGCTATTGGAAAAGAAATTAAACTGATAACGCCCCATGATTTGTATGTGCAGTTGGGGAAAACGCCTTCGCAACGGCAGGCGCGTTACCGGGCCTTATTTGATGGGCATATGCCCCCACACACTTTGGATGAAATCAGAAGTGCCACTAATAAAGCGTGGGTACTGGGTGACGTTCGGTTTCAGCAGCAAGTAGAAAAGGCGACGGGTCGTTCAGCGTCTCCACGACAGCGTGGTGGTGATAGAAAGTCGGAGAAATTTTGGGAGCAGACGTTAGCTTCGCTTGAAAAGAGCTAAGATCAAAAACTCTGACCCCATTGATCTACTAAAAATTTACACGTCTAGATAATCGAGAATTCCTTCTGCCGCCTGACGACCTTCCCATATTGCAGTTACGACCAGGTCTGAACCCCTCACCATGTCGCCACCGGCAAAAACTTTGGGATTTGAGGTTTGGAATTTGAAGGATTGCTGCTCTGCAGCGATTATGCCTCCCCAGCTATTGATTTCGACTTTGTTTTCAGAAAACCACTCTTGGGGGGTGGGATTGAAGCCGAAAGCGATGATCACAACATCTGCTGGTAAAATTTCTTCGCTGCCAGGCACAATGTCGAATTGACGACGGCCTTTCTCATCGGCGTCACCTAAAATAGTAGTGACCACTTTGACGCCTTCGACGTGCGTATCGCCAATGATTTCCACTGGCTGGCGATTAAACGAAAATTTCACACCTTCTTCTTTGGCATTGGCTACCTCACCTCTCGAGCCGGGCATGTTTTCTTCATCGCGACGATAGGCGCAGGTAACGCCGGTGGCACCTTGGCGAATAGCGGTGCGATTACAATCCATCGCTGTATCGCCACCACCGAGTACAACAACGCGCTTGCCCTCGACACTAATAAAGTCAGCGGGGTCTTTCTCAAAGCCCATATTGCGGTTGACGTTGGATACTAGAAAGGGCAGCGCATCGTACACATTCGGTAGATATTCGCCGGGGAAGCCGCCTTTTATGTAGGTATAGACACCCATGCCCATAAAAACCGCGTCGTACTCTTGCAGTAATTGGTTCATGGCAATGTCCTTGCCGATTTCGGTATTTAGGCGGAACTCGATGCCCATATCGGTGAATATTTGGCGACGACGAGTCATCACTGACTTTTCCAGCTTGAATTCTGGAATACCGAAGGTTAACAGACCGCCAATTTCTGGATACCTATCAAATACCACGGGTTTGACGCCATTGCGCACCAGGACATCGGCGCAACCGATACCTGCGGGGCCGGCACCGATTACAGCCACTTTTTTATCCGTCAACACTACTTTGGATACATCCGGACGCCAGCCCATGGCAAAAGCAGTATCGGTAATATATTTTTCTGCATTGCCGATAGTAACTGCTCCGAAGCCATCGTTTAGAGTGCAAGCTCCCTCGCAGAGACGATCTTGTGGGCAGACTCGGCCACAGACTTCTGGTAGAGAATTAGTCTGATGGCTTAGTTCTGCCGCTTCAAAAATATTGCCCTCAGATATAAGTTTCAGCCAGTTTGGAATGAGATTGTGGACCGGGCATTTCCATTCGCAGTAGGGATTACCGCAATCCAAGCAGCGATGCGACTGATCCTTGACTTCTTCTTGGGAAGATTGATCGTAAATTTCCACGAATTGTTCAGTACGGGTGTCCATATCCTTTTTTTGAGGATTTTTTCGACTCACATCGAGATACTGGAAAACATTATCTAAGCGTTCAGTCATAAGGGACTACCTGCAATCGTTTGGTGTGACTCAAGCAACCGCTTGAACGGATTTTGAGGGATCGAGCAATTGTTCAATAGAGACCGATTTCGGTTTAACCAGCCAGAATTGAGCAATTAGGCGATCAAATTGATTGAGTATTTGCTGGCCCCACTGGCTATCGGTTTCTATAACAAATTCTTCAATGATGATCCGTAGATTATCCACATGACCCTGAATATCGTGGATGCGATGGATGTCGATATGCTCGGGGTTGTATTTATTTTTAAAATCATCGTGCTGATCGAGCACGTAGGCGTAGCCGCCGGTCATACCCGCGCCAAAATTTACCCCGGTGTCGCCGAGCATAGTTACTATGCCGCCGGTCATGTATTCACAACAGTGATCGCCGGAGCCTTCTATAACAGCGTGAGCGCCGGAGTTCCGCACAGCGAAGCGCTCTCCGGCACAGCCGACGGCGAATAATTGCCCACCGGTAGCGCCGTAAAGGCAGGTGTTACCCATGATGCTGGTACTCTTAGCTTCAAAGCTTGACTCGCGTGGAGGACGTAAGACAATTCTCCCGCCAGCCATGCCTTTTCCAACGTAGTCGTTAGCATCGCCTTCGAGATACAAATACAAGCCGCCCGCATTCCAGGCGCCGAGGCTTTGCCCGGCAATGCCAGTCAAGTTGATTTTAATGGGGTAGTTGGCCATACCCTGGTTGCCATAGCGTTTGGCAATTTCACCCGACAACCGCGCACCAATTGAACGATCACAGTTGTTTACCTCGAAAGTGAACTCACCACCTTGCTTGGCTTCAATAGACGGTAGTATTTTGCCGACCATCTGTTCTGCTTTTTCGCCAAAGTGGAAAGGGGTGTTTTTTGAAACTTGACAGTATTGCGGTTTGCTTTGCAAAAACTCATCTGTGTAGATAATTGGGCTTAAATCTAGGCCTCGCTGTTTGTCTGTTTCACCGGTGATCATTTCTAAGAGATCGACTCGACCGATTAGCTCATTGATGGTGCGAATTCCCAGTTTGGCCATCCATAAACGCGTTTCTTCAGCGATGAAACGAAAGAAATTCATGGCCATCTCCACCGTGCCTATGTAGTGCTTGCGGCGGAGATCTTCGCGCTGTGTGGCAACACCGGTAGCGCAATTATTGAGGTGACAGACGCGTAGGTATTTACAGCCCAAAACTACCATTGGTCCAGTACCAAAGCCAAAGCTCTCGGCACCCAGGATGGCCGCTTTAATGACATCCAGTCCGGTTTTTAAGCCGCCATCGGTTTGTAAACGCACCTTGCCGCGAAGATCATTGGCTCTCAGCATTTGGTGGACCTCACTCAGGCCCAGCTCCCAGGGGGACCCCGCATAACGTATGGATGTCAGGGGACTGGCAGCTGTGCCACCGTCATAGCCGCATATAGTGATTAAATCTGCATAGGCTTTCGCCACTCCAGCGGCGATGGTGCCAACGCCAGGGCCAGAAACCAGTTTGACGGAAATCAGAGCTTCGGGGTTTACTTGTTTAAGGTCAAAAATTAATTGCGAAAGATCTTCAATAGAGTAAATATCGTGGTGAGGTGGTGGAGAAATGAGCGTTACTCCTGGCACCGAGTAGCGCAGGCGAGCGATTAACGCGTTGACTTTGCCGCCGGGCAACTGCCCACCTTCGCCGGGTTTTGCACCCTGTGCGATTTTAATTTGAATCACCTCTGCATTCATTAAATAATGCGGTGTTACTCCAAAACGACCGGAGGCTACCTGCTTGATTTTAGAGTTGCGAATAGTGCCATAGCGAACTGGATCTTCGCCACCTTCACCACTGTTTGAGCGACCGCCCAGACGGTTCATCGCCTCGGCCAGCGCTTCATGTGCTTCTGGGGATATTGCTCCCAGAGACATACCAGCTGAATCAAATCGCTTGGTGATTTCTACCACCGATTCCACTTCATCTACCGAAATAGGCTCCACGTTTTCGCGAAGCTGTAGCAGATCTCTCAGGGTAGCTATAGGACGATTGTTGATTACTTCGGCTACTTTTAGCCAATCTTGAAAATCTCCGGTGCGAACCGCTTTATGCATCCCTTGAATAACGTCGGGGTTGAACGCGTGGTATTCCTCTCCGTGAATATATTTTAGCAAGCCACCCGGAGGAACGGGCTTGCGTGGTTTCCACGCGTTTCTTGCAAGCACCTCCTGGTCGTTATGTAAGTTGATAAATGTCGCCCCTTGGATACGGCTCGGTGTACCGGGAAAACAAAGTTTAATCACTTCTTCGTCGAGACCAATGGCTTCGAAGAGCTGTGCTCCACGATAGGAGGCAATGGTAGAAATTCCCATTTTAGACAGGATTTTCATGAGGCCCTTGTCGAGACCTTTGACGTACTTTTTGCAGGCATCGATGGATTCCCCAACAATCTCACTCGATTCGACCATCTGTTTGATCACGTCAAAAGCAAGATAGGGATACACGCCTGTGGCGCCAAAACCAATTAGTGCTGCGATTTGATGCGGGTCGCGAGCCGTTCCTGTTTGTACAATAATATTGGCATCGCAGCGCATCCCTTCGTTTACTAGGCGATGGTGAACGGCGCCGACAGCCAGCAGTGCCGGAATCATTAGCTGTCCCTGAACCAGATTGCGGTCACTAAGCACTAAGAGAATCGTCCCGGCTTTGACTGCGGCGATCGTATTTTCAATCAGTTCTTCGATGGCCTGTTCGAGACTTCTAAGTTCTGGGTCGTAGTTTAGGTTAAAAAAGCGCTGAGGATAGCGTGCATCTTCACCAACTAAATGCTCGTAAATTGCAGGGGTTAGTACAGGGGAGGATAGAATAAAGCGATTTACGTGCTCTGGAGTTTCTGTATAAACCGAAAGTTCCCGCCCTAGATAAGTCTGTAGCGACATTACAATCGACTCCCGCAGGGGATCGATCGGAGGATTGGTTACTTGTGCAAATTGCTGTCGGAAATAATCGTATAAAGACCGCTGTTTATGCGATAAAACTGCCATGGGCGTGTCATCTCCCATGGAACCAATGGCCTCCTGAGCGGTTTCCGCGAGGGGGCGAATTACCTGTATTCTTTCTTCATCCGATAGCTGATAATATTTCATATAAATATCCAGCAAATGTGGATCCAGGCCTTGGATCAGCCTTTCCTTCATGCTCAGATGGGTAGAGTACTCACTCAGCCATTTTCTGTAGGGCTTAGATGATTTCAGCTGCTCGTCAACGTCAGCTGTATGCAATAAGCGCCCAGTCTCAGTATCTACTGAAAGTATTTGCCCCGGACCTAGACGGCCTTTGGCCACAACGTCTTCGGGTTTGTAATCGTGGACTCCTATTTCAGAGGCCACTGTGATGAGATTGTCTTTGGTTATCACCCAGCGGGAAGGGCGCAACCCATTGCGATCGAGGGTACATACCGCGTATCGACCATCGGTGATAACCAAGCCCGCAGGCCCGTCCCAGGGTTCGATATGCATAGAGTTATACTCGTGGAAAGCGCGTAGATCGCTATCCATTTCACTGGAGTTTTGCCAGGCCGGAGGTATTAACATTCGAATGGCCCGGTGCAGTTCCATACCGCCCACTTCTAGCAGTTCAAGCATGTTATCCAGACTGGATGAATCGGAACCAGAGCGGTTGACCATTGGTGCCAACGCTTGCGGATTTGGCAAGAGTTCACAGACGAATTTGGGCATGCGAGCCGTGGCCCAACTGCGATTCCCCGTAATGGTATTGATTTCTCCGTTATGAGCTAGCATGCGAAACGGTTGTGCCAGCGGCCAACGTGGCATAGTATTTGTGGAAAATCGCTGGTGGAATACACAGATCGCTGTTTCTAATTCTGGATTTGCCAGATCAGAGAAGAAGTGAGGCAGATCCACCGGCATCATTAAGCCTTTATAAGAAATGGTGCGGTGACTTAGACTCGCTACATAAAAAACATCGTCGTTACGTAGTTGCTTATTGGCGTTGCGGCGGGCAATCAAAAGCTTGGCGGAAAATTCTTGGTCACTCAGTGACTCGGGCTTATCAATGAAAACCTGCTTAAATTGCGGAATCGATTTCAGCGCGATGGGTCCTAGATATTTGCTATCGGTGGGGACATGGCGCCAAATTACGACAGGGAGACCTTCTTGGGCCATGGACTCGTCGAAAATGCGTTGTGCCCTAGATGCCTCTGCTTGATCTTTTGTCAGCATGACTGAACCGACAGCATACTGTTCAGCTAACTCAGTATTAAATTCCGATTTAACAATTTCTCGAAAGAAACGGTCAGGTTTTTGCAGTAACAGACCGCAGCCGTCTCCCGTTTTCCCATCCGCGGCGATGCCACCACGGTGAGTCATGCAAGTGAGTGACTCAATGGCCTTTTCAACGAGGCGATGGCTGGTCTCGCCGTTGATGTTGGCCACCAGACCAAAGCCGCAGTTATCTCTGAATTCTCGAGTATCGTAAAGGCCTGTTGACATAAAAGGATCGCTCATCTTGGGTTATCGGGCATTTGTCAATCGACGTCGGTAAAGCACACTTACAGCAACTAATCATCAAAGGGGGCGCAACCTTGCCGTAAAATCTCTCAGCTGGGGTTGTCCTCGTTGATCACACTAGTGGTAATAAATTCTGGCACGGAGGAAAGGTTATTCGATTGCCTCAGAGCACCTATCAAACGCGTCGTATCTGGAGGCGCTTACTCGCGAGTGGGAGACTTCGGGTCAACTAACAGATGTTTATCCGGTAATAATTAAACCAGATAAAAAAGCCCCTTGATAAGAGAGGGGCTGGCAATCGAATTGATGTTAACGACTATAAGGAACTTTGGCAACTCGCAGAATATTTTTCGAAATAAAAAGACACAAAAATATTATTTTTTATATCAATTTTGGCTCTTAGGGGGCTTATTCGAAGCTTAGTGGTTAGTTTTAGGAACTCATCTCCAAGCTTCGCTCCAAAAATTGATCATTTCTGAGAAATAAAAAGTTAAATTAACAGCTAAGTATCTACAGGTATTGCCCTTACTAATACACCTCAATTGATCGTTGAATGTTTGCAATTTTGCGCACCCAGGGGCCTGTGTTTACTTGTTGCTGAGGTAGCAGTTGTATACTGCGGCGAGCTAACTCATTGCTTTCAAAAACACCTGTTAACACCACATACCAAGGTTGGTTGTTGCGACGGATTTCAACTAAGTGTAAGTTATCTTGGTTGGGTTGCCCGGTAATGAAAGCGTCTAGGCTTTTTCGCTGGCTAGCGGCCACAACCTGCAAAGTAAATGCTTCACGAGGCCAGGAGAGTACCTGTTCTTCATCTTTGCTAAATTCGGAAGGTAAGGATACTTCTTTATAACGGGCATCCACTGCGGTAGCTGTCTTTGAAACAACATTGTTCTCAAGTTGCTTTTTAGTGATTACCTTTATATTGCGGCTCTGGTCTGTTGCATTTGTATTCTCTTGGTTGCCGCTACTCGCCGTGGGATTGGAAGTGGACTTTGATGGTGAAAATCCTTTTTTTTCGGCCGACGAATCGGAAAAATCTTTACCAGTAGATTCATCAAAAGAAGATCCAGAGACTTTATTTTGAACGGGGTTTTGACTGAAATTTTCATTAATAACTGTTGAACTACTGCCGGCGAATACTTTGTTATCAGTGGCCTCTAGGTCAGGGGTAAGCTCATCGTTAACAACCTTCTGGCCACTGAGGTTGTGCTCGCCATCGTAGAACAATGCTAGGGCTAAAGCGGCCAGTAAAGCGGCCAGCAAGGACAAGTGTAAAGTCGGTAATTTTCGTGGATTATCAGAAAGTTTGGCGCTACCTTCGCCGCTCTCAAATAATCGCATTGGCGCAATTTCATCAATTAGCGCAGGAAGACCCAGCGATTCCTCTAATAATTCCGTGACGTTCCGCTCAGTAATAAAGTTAACATTTGAGCGGCCGGCTGCCAGCAATTTAAAGTTCAGATATTCTCGTAATTCCGAATGATTTAATGGATTTAGATTGATGTAATGCGCCAATACACCCCGTATCTCGAACTGTTGCAATTTTTTAGGGAAATCGCTGTCACCGACGATCAGAAAGTGTAAGTTGGCTTGTCCCTGGTAACTCCGTAAAAAAGTAAAAATTGCTGACAAGACTTGACCATCAAGTTGATGGGCATCGTCGATTACGATGAATAGATTGCTAAGACTTTTGTTTGTAATGGCGTGCTGTAAATTTGAAGTTGTTGCGTCAATATTATTGGTAATTGGTGCATTGGAAAATTCTAATTGATTCAGTATTTGGATAAAAATATCTTCTGCCATCATCATTATATTTGCTTCGATAAAACAGCAAAAAGTGTCTTTAGCTATCTGGTACCGAGCTTGAGACAAAAGGTGACTTTTACCAACGCCGGTTTCCCCCGAGATTACCACTAAATTGTTACCGGATTGACAGAGTCTAGTAATTTCGTCTAATGACACTTGACGACCCGCGCCAGGGAAAAAAGCCCGGTTTGAATCGGAAAAAACATCGGATAGGGATGACATATTTATGAGATCACTATTGTGTGGATGATGTTATTGAAAAATAACAGAGTTCTGGGGGTGATTTGATCAATTTTTTCAACTGCAATAAAGCCTTTGGACAGACTCTGCTGCCAATATTTTACTACCAAACTAGTAACGGCAAGCTCTCAATGCATCACGGATTTTTTCAATCGGCACGTCACTGCTCACAACGGCTTCACCTATTCCCTTTAGTAAAACCAGGCGCAAACGACCGTCAATAACTTTTTTGTCCACTGACATCAATGATAGAAACTGGTCGGTTGACATGTCCAGTGGAAGTGTTGTCGGTAATCTGACCCTATGTAACAACGTTTTTAAACGTTCTATTTCTTTACTGCTCACCCAACCCAATCGGCTGGATAATTCGAGAGCAACAACCATTCCAGCCGCCACTGCTTCGCCATGCAGCCAGACACCATAGCCTTGTGCTGTTTCGATCGCGTGGCCAAAAGTATGTCCGAAGTTAAGAATCGCTCGAATACCCGATTCCCTTTCATCCTGGCTAACGATCTGAGACTTATTTTGGCATGAGCGCGCTACTGATTCAGCCACAGTTTCTGGGTCGAGTGCATACAGCGCATCCAGATTGGATTCCAGCCATTGATAAAAGTTTTTGTCGCAAATGAGTCCGTATTTGATTATTTCTGCAATACCCGATGACAGTTCGCGTTTTGGTAGAGTCACAAGCGTACTAATGTCAATAATGACGCACTGTGGTTGATAGAAAGCACCAATCATATTTTTACCCAGAGGATGATTGACCCCAGTTTTGCCGCCGACTGAGGAGTCTACTTGAGAAAGTAGCGTAGTCGGCACTTGAATGTAATTGACTCCACGTTGATAACTAGCAGCGGCATAGCCCGTCATGTCGCCGATGACGCCGCCACCGAGAGCAATTAAGGTAGTGGTTCGATTGTGCTTGTTGTGTAGAAGGCCATCGTATATTTGTGCCAGGGTATTCAAATTCTTGTGAATTTCCCCATCGGGCAAAATTACCGAATCTGTTTGATACTCCGGATTTAGCGCGGTTTCAATACGGTGTTGGTATAGCGGCGCTACTATCTCGTTGCTGACAATACAAGCCTGTCGACCACAAAGGTGGGTTTGGATATATTTCGGATCGGCAAGTAATTGTTTGCCAATATAAATTGGATAGTTTCGGCCATCGGCTAGCCCAACCGTGAGATGTTTGAGGATCATCTGTTCAGAATTGACATGGCAATTGCTTGCGCAACCGCTTCGGGTTTGCGTGTATCAGTAGCCACCACTTTTGTGGCAACCTGTCGGTAGAGAGGGTCGCGTTCGCTGAGAAGCTTTTGGATTTGGTGCTGCGGATTGGGAACGTCTAAGAGAGGTCTGTTTTTAGTTTTTTGCGTACGCTTCATCAGCTGTTCTGGAGTGGTTGATAAATAAATAACCTCATTTTCCTGTAGCAATAAGTGACGATTCTCTGCTTGGAGCACGATGCCACCACCTGTCGCGAGTACTAGTCTCTTTAACTTTAACAGATCGCTTAATACGACCATTTCACGTCGGCGAAAGCCTTCTTCTCCCTCCACATCGAAAATCCACCTGATGTTTGCCCCGGTACGCCCTTCGATTTCGGTGTCACTGTCTTTAAAGGGCAAGCTAAGATATCTTGCTAACAAACAGCCGATGGTTGACTTACCTGCTCCCATAGGACCAATAAGGATAACTTTCTGGGGTGGCAGCATTGATTAATCAATTAAGGAGTCAAAGAGAATTCGCGGAGTGATAAAGATTAGCAGCTCTTGTTTTTCATCGCGTTTGGAACTATTACGGAATAACTGACCGATAACCGGTATATCGGCCAAAAATGGTACTTTGTTTGAATCGGTAACCGTATTTTGCTGAAAGATGCCTCCGAGGACTATAGTTTGCCCGTCGCCGACTAAAACTTTGGTAATCAGTTCGTTTGTATCGATAATCGGTAAGGTAGTGCTGTTAACCACTGTTATATCGCCGATCGAATCCTGAGTAATTACCAATTCCATAATAACTCGATTGTCAGAAGTGATTTGTGGCGTTACATCAAGCTTTAATACTGCTTCGCGAAACTCTACAGTGGCGATGCCATTTCGATCGACAACGACGTAAGGTATTTCCTTACCCGACTCGATGGTGGCCTTTTGTTTGTCGCCAGTGATTATTTTGGGCTGTGAGACTACCTCTGCGCGACCGGTGTTTTCTAAAGCTGTTAGCTCCAGATCCAAGAATAAGTTGTTACCAAGTATGCCTTCTAGAGAAAGCCTTCCGGCAGTTTCGGCAATGTCTAAGTTTGTACCACCGGAAATTTGCACGTCGGCGCCACCACGAGAATTATTAAGGTTAACAATACTAACCCCCAAGTCTCTTAAAAAATCATCATTAGCGACAACAATTCGCGCTTCAATCATGACTTGGCGAATAGGTACGTCGAGGCGCTCAATCAGGGATTTGAACTCGGCAATCTTTTCTTCCGTTTCCGTCAAAATTACTGAGTTGGTGCGCTCGTCGACGATAGCTGTGCCACGCTCGGAAAGAATACCACTGGTGCTCCTAGAGCCACTGGTGTCACCGCTTCCATCGGTGCCTTCGTCGTCGCCAGTGAAAAGTTCAAAAATATCTTTGGCATTAGCGTAACGGATGCGAATAAATTCCGTCCGCAAGGGCGCCAGCTCCTGTAACTGATTACGAGTTTCCAGTTCTTGACGTTCGCGTTCGGCAATTTCAGCTGCGGGCGCTACAAGTAGTACATTACCCACTTGGCGTTTATCCAGGCTCTTAGATTTTAAGACTAAATCTAGAGCCTGGTCCCAGGGTACATTTTCTAGCCGTAAGGTAATGTTTCCTTCGACCGTATCGCTGGCAACTAAATTTAGACCGGTTACATCGGCGATAATTTCTAAAACAGCTCTGACTTTAATGTCCTGAAAATTAAGAGATAATTTTTCACCTACATACTTAAACCTCTCTTGCCGAGCAATAAGTTCTGCCTCTGTGAGTGGTTTTATAGTAACCACATATTGATTATCGGCCTGGTAGGCCAAGTAGTCATAATCACCTGTTACTTCAAGAGCCACTTGGGTGTTTCTTCCATCGTTGCTGGCTTCGATAATTTTTACTGGGGTTGCAAAATCCACGACATCTAAGCGTCGGCGCAGTTCATCGCGTAGGTCGGTGCTGACGAAGTTGACGATTACACCAGAGGCAGTTTGTTCAATATCTACCGCTAAGTTGTCATTTGAGAGTGTCAGGATTAGAGTTCCAAATCCATCTTCCGTACGTCGAAAATCGACATCGGTGATGGAGCGGGGAACGTTATCAGTGAAAGTTTGTTCCAGTTCTTCGTTTGCTTGTTGACGGGTGAAGGTTTGTGGGCGCGAAGCACCCTCAATGAGGGTGATCAGCGTGTTCCCTTCAATCCGAGTGCTGAATGCCGAGGGTGCAACTAGATTTACAATAAAACGTGTCCGGCCGCCGTTACTAACGACGACAGCGCTTTTCGCATTATCGAGAGCTAGCGGAATTTTCCTTCTTTCAAGATTACTTTCAACTCCTTCAAAGTCTAGTACGATTCTCGCGGGCTGTTCGATGGAGTATCCCTTGGGGATGCTCGGTGGTTCAGAGAATTCAGCGCGAACTTCAATACGGCCACCTGGTAATTCGGAGAATGCTAAATCATTCAGGGTGGCTGTATATGCATTCAATGAGATTAGTAGAAAACTAAAAATAGTTGTAACGGTTGCAGAGAAGCTTGTTAATTTCATAATTACAACCTTTCTTCGAGAAATCATATTCATTGTCGCTTTGATGAAAATTTTATTGGGGATCCACTGTTTTTAGCTCAAGCACGTTGGGGCGTTCTAACCAGCCTTCGCCACTTGCTACAATTTCGATCAGATCCAGTTTGTTGTCAGCCAGATTGACGACTTTGCCATGATTTCGACCCATGTAATTACCTGGCTGTATTCGTTCTATGGAGCCATCCGGGTCGCTTACTAAAGCCCATACAACACCATCTTTTGAGAGTGTCCCCACCATTGATAAAGAGTTTAGGTCGTACTGCTCCAGTCTTTCCTTTAGACGTTTTGGGTCAGGCTTTATTCTTTGATTGTCACGCTCGCTGATAAAGGGACGAATTTCTACCGGCCGATCAAAGGGGCTTCTTAATTGATAGGCATCGTAATCATAAGCATTGTAAGATTGTATTTTGGGTGCTTCTTTAATTCGTCCTGGAGGGCGTCGTTTATTTTCCGCAATGAAATCCTGTAAATCTTGATGAGAGCTGGAACCGCTGCAGCCCGATAAAGACACAGTCGAGAGTAAAATTAAGGAAAGGATTGTCGTTGGAGCTTTCATCATTGAATGTCTCCATCTTCTTCCGAACGGTATCGATAGGTTTTTGCACTAATTCTCATTCTGAGTATCGAAGGGCTTTCTTTTTCATCTCTAAAAATTTCGTAATTATGAAGGGTTACAATACGGGACATTCCCGCTATGCTGCTAACAAAAGTTCCAAAATTGTGATAACTCCCTTTCACGACAATCTCGATAGGTAGCTCTACATAGACCTTCCCAATGACTTCGCTTTGTAATTTAATGCTGTCAATTTCCAAACCGCTGTCACGACCTTTTTCATCGATGTCGTCCAGTAAACCTGGGACTTGAGTTTTTTCCGGTAACTGAGATACCAGAAATTCAAAGTCTCTTTCCATTTTAGCCATCAATTGTTTGTACTGATCGAGGGTGGCTGCTTGGAACGCTTTCTGTTGGAAGGTTTGTTTTAGAGTTTCTTCAGTTGCCGCGGTCCGGTCTAACTTATCGTGTAGGTCTTTGATTAAAAAGATATAAGTAACGAGCAATACAGCTACCACTGTTAGTGACCAGACAAATACTCGTCCAGCAAGCGGCCATACTCCGATCTTGGACCAGTCTATGTTGCTTAACTCCAGGTTGTTTAGCTGATCTAGAGTATCTTGTAACGCCATAGCTAACCTTCTTTTCCGTCTTCTGTTTCAGGTGCGATCGCTCTGACAGATAATTTAAATTCATCGGCAATAACACTTTGCAGATTTGGAGCCGCAAACCAAGGCGAGCGGTCTAGATTTCTCATCAAGTCAGAAACTCTGTTGTTGGATTTGGTGATGCCTTCTATTTCAAATTCATTGCCAATTCGAGCGATATTTTTAAAAAATATTCCCTCGGGTACGGCCTTAACGGTTTCATCAAAGTAATGCACTACCAGAGGGCGTTTAAGTTGCAAATCCTGGATAATACCAATTCTAATTTCTAATTCTTCTCGACGTTTTTGCAAACCCTCAATTTCTTTCACTTTTTTCTCGAGAAGGGCGATTTCCTTTTTGAGTAGCGCATTGCGTGTTTCTTGGTTACTTATGGATGCCTCGGTTAAAGCAAACCAACCACTGGCGACTATTAAGCCAAGTAAGCATAAAGACCCCAGTATTAACAAAAATTCCCACTTTTTCTCCTGTCGGTATTCGTCCCTCCATGGAAGCAAATTAATATTCGCCATTTAGATAAAACTCCTCAAAGCTAAACCAGTTGCAATCATCATTGCAGGAGCGTCATGTCCCAGTGCCGTTGCGTTGACCCGTGAGGCAACCGTCATGTCGATAAATGGATTCGCAATGGATGTTTGTGTGCCCAGACGGCTTTGAATAAGTTCGGTTAAACCATCTGTGACGGCAACTCCACCCGCCAAGACTACATGATCAACTTCATTGTACTCACTGGAAGAAAAAAAGAATTGCAGTGAGCGTGTTACCTGTTGCACAACCGCATCTTTGAAAGGGCCCAAAACATCATCTTCGTAATCTTCGGGAAGACCACCTTGTTTCTTTGCGAGACCAGCTTCAGCGTATGAAAGTCCATAGCGACGCTGAATTTCTTCGGTCAGTTGTTTGCCACCAAATAATTGCTCGCGGGTGTAGATAGTACGTCCATCTTTCAACACACTGAGAGTTGTCATCGTGGAACCAATATCGACGATAGCGACTACTCGTTCTCCTCGGCCCTCCCACTGTTGAGCGATTAAAGGAAAGCTTCGCTCGATAGTGTATGCCTCTACATCGACTACTTTGGGTATTAAGCCCGACTTTTCTAACACGTTTGCCCGTATTTCAACGTTTTCGCGACGACAAGCCGCAAGTAGGACTTTCACTTGATCGGGATTTTCTTCGTCTTCACCTTGAACTTCGAAATCAATAGAGACCTCATCCAATGGGAAGGGGATATATTGATCTGCTTCAATGGTAATCTGTGACTCTAGGGATTCGTCGTCGAGTCCTGCTGGCATGTCAATCAGTTTGGTAATAACCGCAGAACCGGCGACAGCAACGGCAGCATCTTTTAGTTTGCACTTAGAAGTAGCAATAAGCTGTCTGATGATATCGGACACCGCCTCTTCATCATTAATGTTTTTTTCGATTACAGCATGTGGAGGCAAAGCTTTGACTCCATAACTTTCTACTCGGTAACCGTTACCGTTGTGGGACAATTCGATCAGTTTTATGCTGGTAGAACTGATATCGAGTCCGATGAGGGGTTTGAGTTTTTTCTGAAAAATGCTCATAAGCTTTACAATACAATACTTTACGCGAGCTTGGCACGGACTTTTTTTCTATCTATATCCGTAACTTAGATGGAATTCATGTTATAGCACTTTAACTTGGCGATGCAACCACAGAGTTCACATATAGAGCAGGAAAATCACGTATAATTACCCGCTTCCACTGGAAAAAATGCTAAGTCCTTAATTAATATGGAAAAAAATTCAAAAAAGAAACACATTATTAAGTTCGCTTTATTAGGTTTTATCACCTTGGTTTTTGGGCTTCTTTCCACTCTCTCTGGCGTTTACCTTTACCTTAGTCCGAATCTTCCCTCTATATCGTCTTTGAAAGAGGTTGAGTTACAAATACCGCTTCGAATTTACTCTATCAATAACAAATTGATCGGTCAATTCGGTGAAAAAAGGCGTGCGCCTATTGGTATTGATGAGACTCCGAAAGTACTATTAGATGCTTTTCTAGCCGCGGAAGATGATTCTTTTTTTCAACATAAAGGTATAGATCCAAACAGTTTGCTTCGCGCTACCTACCAACTACTGCTGTCGGGTGAAATCCAAAGTGGAGGCAGTACTATTACCATGCAGGTGGCGAGAAACTTCTTTCTATCCAGTGAACAAACTTTCTCTCGTAAATTCAATGAAATCCTGTTGGCCTTTAAAATTGAGCGATTACTGACTAAAGGAGAAATCCTCGAGCTATATATCAATCGCATTTATCTAGGCAATCGCGCATACGGTGTCAAGGTGGCGGCCGAGGTATATTATGGCGTGGATTTGAACCAACTCAGTTTGGCTCAAATGGCGATGATCGCCGGCCTGCCCAAAGCTCCTTCAACCGATAATCCACTCACCAACCCTGAGCGTGCCAAAAATCGTCGTAACTGGATCTTAGGGCGAATGTTGAAACTCGGTAAGATTTCCGAGTCTGATTATAAAAAAGCTGTGGAGGCTCCAGTGAGTGCTCGTTACTTTGGCCAGAACCTAGATTTTGATGCCCCTTTTGTCGCTGAGCTAGCCAGAGAGAAAGCAGTAGAGCTTTTCGGCGAATCCGCCTATACCGGTGGTTACACCGTGGTTGCTACGGTTGATAGCCGGCTGCAGGATGCGGCTCAGCAGGCACTTACTAACGGTTTGTTAGATTATGACCGAAGACATGGCTATCGTGGTCCAGAACAGAAACTGGATATCACAGATTTAGATTTTCTGAGAAATTCTGACATTCCGATAGAGAATCATAAAGAGAGAATTTCTAAACATCTGGATGGCGAAGAAGTGATTCTCTCCTTGAGCCTCGAGGGTGGTCGTAGTGTGGATCTTAAACCCTGGATGCATGTATTGAAAAATACTCCAGTTTACCGGGGTTTAGAGCCCGCAATTGTGGTTAATGTAGAAGCGGAAAAAATCGACGTGCTAAATATTCGCGCGGCAATTGAATCAATACCATGGAAATCTAACCTAGACCAAACTCGACGTTATGATGAAGATTCTGTCATGGGTCCACCAGAATCACCTGAAGCATTGTTTGAAGTTGGTGATTTAATTCGTATTCGCCCAGGTGACGAGGCCGGTTGGCAATTGTCACAAATCCCCGATGCGGAGGCTGCATTGGTTTCAATTCGCCCTGAAGATGGCTCTGTGGAGGCAATAGTCGGCGGCTTCGACTTCAAACAAAGCAAGTTTAATCGGGCAATACAAGCCAAGCGACAAACGGGTTCTAACTTCAAACCCTTTATCTATACCAGAGCCCTTGAAAAGGGGCTCACGCCGGCCAGTATTTTCAACGATGCGCCCCTTGTTATTAAAGATAGTCGCCTGGAAAGTATTTGGCGACCGCAAAACGCTAGCGGCAAGTTCTATGGTCCAACCCGTCTGCGCGAAGCCCTCTATTCATCCAGAAATTTAGTTTCCATACGGCTGCTCAGAAAAATTGGTATTGGCGACACCGTCCGCGCCATGGACCGTTTCGGCGTGGACACTCAAGCTATCTCTAAAAACCTGTCGATAGCCCTCGGCAGTTATGTGATGTCTCCTTTAGAAGTGGCGATTGGTTATACCGTTTTTGCCAATGGCGGTTACCGAGTAGAGCCTTATTGGATTCATCATATTCGAGATCGCCACGATAAAGTGGTCTATCGAGCGACGCCTTATGTGGTTCCAGAAAAACTACCTTTACGTTTTTCCTCAGCAGAAAAAAATACAAGCTTGCCGAAAAAAGAAAGTATAACAACTGAAAAAAATGCGTCTTCAGTTGAACCTACTTCAATTAGCCAGTTATCTTTGTCTGAAGCGATCAATCTTAAAGTGGGGGCAAATGGAGAATATGAAGAATCGCAGTTGCCGTACATCGACGTTGAATTGGAAACACTGACGGCTGAAAGAGTTGTCGACCAACGTATTGTTTACATCATGAATTCTATGCTTCGCGATGTTATCAAAAAAGGCACTGGTCGACGTGCGTTGAGCCTTAAACGCGCTGATCTAGCGGGAAAAACTGGTACGACTAATGGTCCAACCGATGCTTGGTTTTCCGGCTTCAACCATCGTGCCGTCACCACAACCTGGCTAGGTTTCGACAACAATCAAAATTTAGGTCGCGGCGAGTATGGAGGAATTGCAGCACTGCCTATCTGGATTGACTATATGAAGGTGGTTCTCGACGGCGTGCCCGAGTACCTGCCTCCTCAGCCGGATGGGATCGTTACCATTCGTATCGATCCAAAAACCGGCAAACGCACGTCGCCGACGAATCCCCAAGGAATTTTCGAACTGTTTTTAGAGGAAAACACACCAAGTGAAAGGCCTGAAACGTCAGGTAATTCAGAAAACAGTGGCAGCCGAAATCCCGCTCCAGAAGATCTATTCTAATGTGACAAATCCGATAGAGCTGGTAGATGGTTTACTGCCGAGTTCTCCGATGGATCACTTAAACCGCTTTCAGTAGGAAGGTCATAAGCTACTGCCTTCGACTAATCTTCTATGTCAATTCATTGGCCATGTAATCGGGGGCGAGGTTTTCGAAGCGAGTATACTGACCGATAAAGGCAGCCCGACAGGTGCCAACTTCACCGTTGCGTTGTTTGCCAAGAATCAGTTCTGCTACGCCTTTTTCCGAACTGTCTTCATTATAGTATTCATCGCGATATATGAAGAGCACCACGTCCGCATCTTGCTCAATAGCTCCAGATTCTCGCAAGTCTGCATTCATTGGACGTTTATTTGGTCGCTGTTCTACCGCACGGTTTAACTGCGAGAGGGCAATAAGAGGGCAGCTGTACTCTTTGGCGATAGCTTTCAAAGAGCGAGAGATCTCTGAAATTTCTTGGGTGCGGCCATCTTTATTGCCGATGGTTTGCATTAACTGTAAGTAGTCCACCATGATCATACCGGGGTTCCCATATTCGCGAGTCAAACGTCGGATACGCGCTCTCAAATCCTGCGGTGTTAAAGCGGCAGTATCATCGATGAACAGTCTGGCTCCCTTGAGTTTTTGTACAGCAGCAGTGAGTTTTGGCCAATCTTCTTCGGTCAGTTGACCATTGCGGATTTTGCTTTGGTTGATACGACCAATGGAAGATAGCATGCGCATTATTAGAGACTCGGCAGGCATTTCCAGGCTAAAGACCAAAACGGGCTTTTCCTGAGTAAAAACCGCGGTCTCTACAAAATTCAGGGCTAATGCTGTTTTCCCCATGGAGGGTCTTGCGGCGAGAATCACTAATTCTCCGTCTTGCCAGCCCGAGGTGCGTTGATCCAAGTCTCTCAACCCCGAGCTTATTCCAGTGATGTTACTCTTGGAGCGAAATAGATGGTCGATGCGCTCCAGCGTATTTTTCAGCAGGCCATCAAGTCCTTCAAAGCCCCCTTCTTTTGGACGCCCCTCGGTAATTTCCAGCAGACGCTTTTCAGCCAGTTGTAACAAGTCATCTGCATCTAAACCAGATGGATTATAGCTGGAACGAGAAATGTCATTCGCCACGTGAATCAACTGGCGAATGCTCGCATGCTCGCGCACGATGCGAGCGTAAGCTAGAGTATTGGCGCTACTTGGGGTATTACTCACGATGGCAGAGAGGTAATCTAGCCCGCCAATAGGACTCAGTTGGCCCCGCCTGGAGAGTGCTTCCGCTAGTGTTACAACATCAAAGGGCTTTTCGGCTTCTGTCAACTCAGCCATAACACCGAAGATTTTACGGTGAGCGCCATCGTAAAGGTCCTCCATTTGCAGAATTTCAGAGACGGCGTCGAAGCTTTGGTTGTCTAGCATTAGGCCACCTAACAAGGCCTGCTCTGCCTCGTGAGAGTGTGGCAGAGGCTGACTTTCCGTTACATCTTTATCGTCTGTGGTATTGACGAATTCATCCACCATCGAAAAATCGAACTCGGACATGTCTATTGATTGTTACTCCTTTGCCTACAAACATCAGAAGATGCGATGATAGCAGAACCTGGATTAGTTGTAGGTGTCAAGACACCCCTTGGTTGTGCTCCCGTTGGTAATGATCCAAGTCCAATTTCAATCGAAATTTTGTCGAACAGCCGTAGGTTTGATGTCCATTTAAGTTCGACTGTGGCCCACTCGAAAATTTCTGCTATAGTCCGGAAATTATCTCGCAAGAACAAAGATTATGCCCACTGGCGGTACTTTATACACTATTTCCGCGCCTTCCGGCGCTGGCAAAACGAGTCTGGTAAAAGCCCTGTTGGAACGCGATCCCCGGGTGCAGGTTTCCGTGTCTCACACTACACGTCCCCGCCGCCAAGGCGAAATTGATGATGTTGATTATCATTTTGTGAAGTCGTCACAGTTCATGGGGATGTTAGAGGATAATGCTTTCTTGGAATACGCTCAGGTATTTGATAACTATTATGGTACTTCCAAATACTGGGTAGAAGAGACGATTAAACAAGGTAAGGATGTGATTCTGGAAATTGATTGGCAAGGCGCAAGGCAAGTTCGACAGTTGTTGCCAGAGACACATGGAATTTTTATTTTGCCCCCTTCCCGCGCTGCTCTGGAAAAACGTCTCGAGGGTCGTGGTCAGGATGATACAAAAGTCATCGCTCAAAGAATGCAAGCAGCTATTAGTGAAATGTGTCACTACGTGGATGCCCAATGGTTGATCGTTAATGACAATTTTGAACAGGCATTGGCAGAATTAATGGCAATCTTGCAAGTACAGCGCCTACGATGTGAGCGACAGCGAGTAAAGTACGCTGGTTTGCTCAATGATTTATTGTTCTGAGAGCACAAATTACTTACACTCAGTGTTCTCCTCGGTTTGGGGTTGAGTCTTCAAGAGAGATGTGAGCCAGTTTAAATAGGCTGCCAGTATTGTTCAGCATTTAAACCATCGCAAGATCAAGCCGTTAGCCCCCTTATTTCGATCTCTCCCAAATATTTTAATTTACCCATTAATTACTACTGACAATCAAAAGGTCTATTTATGGCACGTATTACCGTTGAAGATTGTCTTCAATACGTTGACAATCGTTTTGAATTGGTGCTGGTCGGCACCAAGCGCGCTCGCCAAATTGCGGTGGGTGGTAAGGCTCCCATGGTTCCTGAGGAAAATGATAAACCCACGGTTATCGCCCTTCGCGAAATTGAAGAGGGCTTTATCGGACCTAGTATTCTCAAGGAAAAAGACGAACCTGAGTACGAGAACGCTTTCGTTGTGGATAACCAAGAATCTTTAGACGGGAGTCGCGGGTCAGATACCAAAGAGTGATAATTTTAAAATTCATTGTAATGGATGTGACCCATCCGCAAGTCTATCGATCAAATTTTCTAAACGTCGCCAGCCAGTCTTCAGGCTTGTTTAACTTCGCCAAAAAATCAGGCTGAGGAATGCCAGGCAATGTCTGACTTTGAAATCTTTAGTGAAGAACTCTCCGACTATCTGGACCATAACCAGATCAACGAGGTTCGCCAAGCTTACGAAAAAGCCAGAGCTGCACACGCGGGCCAGTCCCGTCGTAGTGGCGATCCCTATATCACCCATCCTTTAGCCGTCGCCAAAATTCTCTGTTCCATGAGAATGGACCATCACAGCTTGATGGCGGCCATGCTCCATGACGTTATAGAAGATACTGGCGTCAGTAAAGGCGAACTGGTGGAAGAATTTGGTGAAACCGTAGCGGAATTGGTAGATGGAGTTAGCAAATTAACGCATATTGAATTTGCTTCCCAGGAAGAAAAGCAGGCAAAAAATTTCGAAAAAATGGCCATCGCCATGGCTAAAGACATCCGTGTCATTATCGTTAAGCTTGCTGATCGCTTACACAACATGCGTACTCTAGAGTCCTTGAAAATCGAAAAAAGGAGGCGCATAGCCAAAGAGACTCTAGAAATTTACGCGCGAATTGCCGGGCGTTTGGGAATGCAGGACTTGCGAATAGAATTTGAGGAGCGTGGTTTCGAGGCGCTCTATCCCCTGCGGGCGCGACTGCTCAGGGCAGCTGTTGACGTTGTTCGCAAGAAACAGAGAGTGTTAATCGATCACATTCAGCAGTCTCTGAAAAACCAGATTCACAATTGGGGTATAGAGGCCGAAGTCATCGGTCGAGAAAAACATTCGTATGGCATCTATCGTAAGTTGAAAGATAAGAAGAAGTTCCGCGATATTACTGATGTTTTTGCTTTTCGTATCATCACTCAAGATGTTGAAAGCTGCTACCGTGTGCTCGGAGCCGTGCACATGCTATATAAACCTTTTTCGGATCGCTTCAAAGATTATATCGCCATACCTAAAGTTAATGGTTATCAGTCTATTCATACTGTACTCAATGGAGTTGAGAATATTCCTATTGAAGTGCAAATCCGTACGCATGAAATGGATGCTATTGCCTCTAGTGGTATTGCCGCACATTGGCTCTATAAATCCGACGATGATAATACCATTACCAGTCACTCGCGCGCGCGTCGCTGGGTTAGCAGCCTATTAGAGCTGCAACAAATAGTCGGTAATTCGCTTGAGTTTATCGAGCATGTCAAAAATGATTTATTTTCGGACGGAGTTTATGTTTTTACTCCCAAAGGAGAAATCGTCGAGCTGCCTGCCGGCGCAACAGCGGTCGATATGGCTTATGCCATTCATACTGAAATTGGTAATCATTGCACGGCTTGCCGAATCAATAACCGCCTAGCTTCTCTCGCGCAACCTCTAGAAAATGGTCAGCAGGTTTATATTATTAACAAAGACAAGGCGCGCCCTCGGGCCATTTGGCTTAATACGGTAAAAACCAGTAAAGCTCGTAGTGCTATCCACAATGCATTGAAAACTCACCAAAAGCAGGATGCAATTGATTTAGGTCGACGCATGCTGACGCGAACGTTGGCTCAGCTAAAAGTAGCTCTAAGTGACGTTTTCCCTCAGCAGTTTGAAGCGATTTTTGAGGAGCTAAACTGTAAAAATTTAGATCAACTACTTTACGAAATCGGCCTCGGAGAACGGATGGCTTCCACCGTAGCGAAACTGCTGTTTCCAGAAAAATCGGATCAAGTGGCGACCCACGTTCAATCACCTCTGGCCATTGATTCCGTAGATGGGACAATGATCTCTCTGGCACGCTGTTGTCATCCTATTCCTGGCGATCATATTATCGGTATTATTAACCCCGGTAAGGGTTTGGCCATTCACTTGGATACTTGCAAAAATATCTCGGATATACGCCAGCGTCCAGACAAGCTGAGCGAAGTTAGTTGGTCTTCGGAAGTTAGCGGTGAGTTCCCCGTGGATTTACTCATTATTGTCGAATCTTATCGCGGTATTTTTGCCGAGCTGGCGAGCCGAATTACCGCAATGGGTGCTAATATAGAAAAAATACAGTACAAAGAGCAGGATTCCAACCATAACAATATTCGTATAACGCTGGGCGTTAAGAGCAGAGTCCACCTGGCAGATATTATGCGTCGTATTCGTGGATTAAAAGCTGTAGAAAGAATTATTCGAGACAAAAACTAGACAAAACATCACATGGGCGATTATATGTCCCTTTATCCCACAGCGAATACGTTTGATTTCAGCCGCAGATGACATGTTGTCCAGTAGAACATTTGGAAGTTACTGCTAAGTGAGGAATAAAGTATACTCTGGGATTTCAAATACGCCGTAAATACTTTCTGCACGCCCTGCGTGGAT
>JBLIHY010000025.1:0-23738 GCA_047634655.1 Cellvibrionaceae bacterium | reverse complement strand
AAGTGCTATTTTTAAACGATTTGATTCCGCGGTTATCATCTTAACCACTTGCCTTCTGCGCAGCAGTTGTGCCTCCAATAATTGCGCTTTTTTATCTTTTAGCAGACGTATCGAAGGTTGTAATTTTTCACCAAAATCGACAAGCACAGCCGCGTCTATGTTATCTGTTTTTGCCAACATCCCGGTCGCTTTAGCAGAATCTCGGACTTGACGTGGATTGGCAACAACAACGGGAAAACCCGCTTTTGCTAACAAGCTAACGCACAGATAATGATAGCGTCCCGTGGCTTCTAGGACGATACGATCAAGGTTATCGAATGCCTTAAGCCAACGGATCAACTGCTCAATGTCCGCTTCGTTGTTGGTAAATGAGCGAATGGCTTGTTCTGTGGTAGCGCAGTCGAGTTGATTTTTGCTAACGTCTATTCTCACGGTTATGTGTGACATCTTATGTTCCTCTCTTGCCAATGCAGGCTTGGTGACCTTAACAACTGTTTGGATTAATAAGGTGTATCGCTTGCCGCCTTAGACTGACCCACAGGTTCAAGACCTTCAGGGCAAACAGGCTGGCAAGCTGAGAGAAATTATGCAGGAATTTAAAGATACAAGAGTAAAAACTCATTTTTACGCTATGAATTTCGATTCTTAGGTCCACGCTTTAGCAATCTCACTCGTTGTCCACACAAGGTTTCAACCTCAATTTGAAACCGCTCCGCACCCAAAACCAAACCTTTACCCACCGCGTAACGAATATCGTTGATCAGTGACTCGTTGGCTTCTTTCGCAAATAATTCACGATAATTGGCTTGGCGTTCTCTGAGATTATCACCTAAAGCCAAGTAGGTAGCATGGGGCGAATGTAATTTTGTCGTAAGGCCCGAAGTATTCGCCTGACAAATTGACCAAACATAGTTATACGGGTCTTTAACCCTATCGACCATCACGGGATTGAGTTCAATATAGCGCTGACAATATAAAAAATATTCACTATCCTGAACCAATCAAGATTTAAAGCGCCCCTCCCATAAAGCATCACTTCGCCGGTAAGTCTGATTAAAATAGCGTACGTAATATCTATCCAGGTATTGCTTCATCCCGGATATCCCATTTGCTGTTAATGGCGTTGCCAGCAAGTGGATATGATAGGCCATCAATACCCAGGCGTGGATTTACACTTGAAACTTAAGTGATCCCTCGTACAACCAGTTGACGTACGTCGTCATATCTTCATCGTTGACAAAGCAAACTTGACGGTTTTTTCCTCGCTGAATCACATGCTGTGCAATACCAACTGGATATAGGCGTGATCGCCTCGGCATACTTTCTTTCTTGAAATAAACCTTTTTTAGTTAATCCATTATCGCCAAAGCTCAGCTATTTTTTGAAGAGTTTTAACTCTGGCCCAAAATGTCTCATTATGTTTATATTAACCCTGCTATTTTTGATGAGATCACACCTAAGAAAATAGTTAAAACGCACCCACCTGTAAACTTCCAAAATGTGGACTTGTTTCGATCTGAAAACTTCGCAATCAGTTTTTCATCGCCCTTATTCAATTTTAAATAAGACAATTGCTGACTATTATCTAATGATTTCTCAATTATTCTTCCCGCACTCTCCGAAAGGGATGTAACAAAGTAAAATGCACCACCAAATAGTATAAAAAATCGCCCCCAATCTTGAGGTAATGTACTGGCAAGAAATTCAGGTGATTCTGTTAGACAAAAGTAAATTAGAATTGCAGCTAATAAAAGTTGTAGTGTCTTGGGTATAAGGTGTGAGTGCTCTTGAGTAAAATCCAGCGCTTTATTTTTAGGTTTTGAGCTACATCCATCAATCCATTCGTTAAAAGCCTCAAGAAAGCTACGTGCAATGACGTAATCTGCATACTCAACAGATACTTCGGCTGTATTCATAGTTGCGAGCCCTAAGAACCTGCCTCTAATAGATTCCCCCGGCTAAAGCCGGGGGAATCTATGAAAAACTCGGTCGCTTGCGGCCGAGTTTTTTAACCCGTTATCGATAGCCATTACCAAATTGATATTCTCTGCTTTATTGTACAACTCTGCCAACCGGCAATAATCTTAGTGATAAATCAGCGATAAACTCTCTTTGCCGAAGGCTTCCCGCAGTTGCATCACCACTTCATCCACTGGTTGAATGCGCCAATGCACGGGGAGTTTTAACTGAACTTTGGCATCGATTCGACGGTAATTGATCAGAATGTCGCAGCCGGATTTTTCACTGTCAAACACTATGCGGTGGGATTCAATGATTTTCATCAGTGTTTGCTGGCAGTTGTCTCTTAGTATTTTGCTGTCCCAGTTTATGCTGATGGCTCGCAGTTGGTCGCGGCGGGCCTCCTCCAGGCTGGTCACCATATCGGCGCGCATTTTCAACGTGCCGCTGTAGTCGTCGTGGTTGACTTGGCCCTCGACAATCAACAGTGCATCTTTTACCAACTTTTCTCGATGACGATCGTAATTGTCGGCAAAGATTGCCACTTCGATGCGCCCTGTGCGGTCGTCCAGCGTGAGGAAGCCCATGGTATCGCCGCGCTTGGTTTTCATCACGCGCATAGCAATGACCAGGCCCGCTACTTTAACTGTTTTTTTCTCGGGTGCCAGATCGGCAATGGACGACGAGACCAAGTGGCGGATTTCCCCGTCGTACTCGTCGATGGGATGCCCAGTGAGGTACAGGCCCAGGGTTTCCTTTTCACCCTGTAGCCGCTCTTTGAGGGTCCAACGGTGGGCGCTGGGGATGTCTCGATAAACGCTACCGCTGTGGCCATCGCTGTCGCCACTGGGCACGACATTACCAAACAAGTCGCCCATGCCCGCACTGACATTTGACTGGGTTTGTTCCGCGGCCCTCACCGCATCGGAAATTGAAGCAAACAAGGTGGCGCGGCGGTGATCGAGGTCGCTGAGTTGGGGGCCAATATCGTCAAAAGCGCCGCTGCGAACCAGCGCTTCCAGCGCTCTTTTGTTGATTTTGCGGGCGTCCACTCGCATACAGAAGTCATACAGGTCAACAAAAGGGCCCTGCTTTCTGGCTTCGATGATACTGTCGACCGGCCCTTCTCCGAGGCCTTTGATGGCACCGAGGCCATAGATGACATTGTCGTCTTCATCGACGGTAAATTTATATTGACTGCGATTGACGTCCGGGGGCAGCAGAGTCAATCCCATTGATCGGCTCTCGTCGATAAAGGTCACGACTTTGTCGGTTTTGTCCATGTCCGATGACATGGTCGCCGCCATAAATTCCGCCGGATAGCGCGTTTTCAGCCAGGCCGTTTGGTAGGACAAGACCGCATAAGCGGCCGAGTGCGATTTGTTAAAGCCGTAGCCGGCAAACTTTTCCACCAGGTCAAAAATCTTAATAGCTAGGTTCGGGTCTACGCCTAGATCTTTCGCACCAGTCTCAAAAACAACTCGCTGTCGGGCCATTTCTTCCGGCTTCTTCTTACCCATGGCCCGCCGCAATAAATCGGCGCCACCGAGGGTGTAACCGGCCAATTCCTGAGCAATTTTCATCACCTGCTCCTGGTAGACAATGACTCCATAGGTGGATTCCAGGATGGGTTTTAGTTTGTGGTGTTGATATTTGGCATCCGGATAAGCGACTTGTGCGCGACCGTGCTTGCGGTTGATAAAGTCATCGACCATCCCCGATTGCAGCGGGCCGGGGCGGAACAACGCCACTAGGGCGGTCATATCTTCGATGTTATCCGGCTTCAGTCGTTTTATCAGATCCTTCATGCCGCGCGATTCCAACTGGAATACCGCCGTGGTTTCGGCCGTTTTCAGCATTTCGTAGGTCGCTTTGTCGTTTAAATCGATCAGCGAGATATCCAGCGGGGTTTCTCCGCTTTGCGCTCTCTGAGCGTTAATCATAGCCACCGCCCAATCGATGATTGTCAGCGTGCGCAGACCTAAAAAATCGAACTTGATCAGTCCCACCGATTCCACATCGTTTTTATCGTACTGAGTGACCAGACCTTTGCCGGTTTCATCGCAGAACAACGGAGAGAAATCGGTCAGGCGGGTCGGCGCAATAACCACTCCGCCAGCGTGTTTGCCGACGTTACGGGTAACGCCTTCGAGTTTTAAAGAGACTTCCCAGATTTCCTGTGCATCGCTATTTTCCTCGAGGAAATCCCGCAGTATCGCTTCCTGCTGGTAGGCTTTTTTCAGCGTGATGCCGATATCCATAGGGATCATCTTCGACAACTTGTCGGCAAGACCGTAGGGTTTCCCCTGAACCCTTGCCACATCGCGCACTACCGCTTTTGCGGCCATGGTGCCAAAGGTGATGATTTGAGAGACGGCATCCCGACCATAGGTTTCCGCGACATAGCTGATGACTCGATCGCGGTTATCCATACAAAAATCGATGTCGAAATCCGGCATGGAAACCCGCTCTGGGTTTAGGAAACGCTCGAACAATAGATCGTATTCCAGCGGATCCAAATCGGTAATTTTCTGAGCGTATGCCACTAACGATCCAGCGCCTGATCCCCGTCCGGGACCCACGGAAATGTAGTGATCTTTGGCCCACCGAATAAAATCCATCACGATTAAAAAATAGCCCGAGAAGCCCATCTGCATAATGGTATTCATTTCATATTGCAGGCGTTCCAAGTAGGGCTGCAGATGATGCTGATAATCTGACCCTGATGTATCGATGCCCTGCCGTTGAAAAGTGATGGACAGTCGCTGATAAAGGCCCTGATAGGAAACTTTTTGAAAGAAAATATTGGTGTGTAATGTGCGCTGGTATTCCGCTGAATGTTCTTTTCCTCCCCACTTGGTCTCCATCGCGGTTTTGGCCGCACGCTCGAGAGCGTCATAGGAAATGTGTTCTGCAAAAAACTGATCATTTTGGAACTTTTCGGGGATGGGATAATCCGGCAGATAGTATTTGTCCAACTCGATATCGACATTGCAACGCCTGGCAATTTCCACCGTATTCGCCAAGGCTTCTGGTATATCGCTGAACAGCTCGCACATCTCATCGGCCGTGCGCAGATACTGTTGCTCGCTGTAACGGCGCTCGCGGCGAGGATCTTCGAGAGTGCGGCCCTCGCCGATACACACTCGGGCTTCGTGAACCTCAAACTCATCGATATCCAAAAAACACACATCGTTGGTAGCAACGACGGGGGTCTGATTTTCTGCGGCCAGATTTGCTGCCTGGTGAAGGTAGTTTTCTTCGTCTTCACGACCGGTGCGTTGTAATTCCAGGTAGAAACGGCCGGGAAAATCCTGCTGCCATTCCAACAGCAGCTCTCTGGCTTGAGCGTATCGATCATTAAGCAGAGCTTGTCCCACGTCTCCCCGGCGGCCACCTGAGAGCACAATGATCCCCGCGTTGAGTTCGCTCAACCACTCCCGACGCACATAGGGTACTCCGTGATACTGGCCGTGAATAAAGCTGCGGGAAATAAGTTCAATGATATTGAGGTAACCCCGGTGGTTCATGGCCAACAGAGTCAAGTTGGAAATTTTGGCATCCTCTTCCAAGCTGCGAATATAGAAATCAACACCGATGATGGGCTTAATGCCTGCCGTCTGCATGGCGCGATAAAATTTGATCAGGCCATAAAAATTATTCTGATCGGTGATGCCGATAGCGGGCATGCCCATTTCGAGTAAACGCTCGACCAAGGCTTTGATGCGGATCGTGCTGTCGACAAGGGAAAATTCAGTGTGGAGCTTCAGATGGACAAAATTAGTCGTCATGATTGATGGTAATCGTTGGCAAGATTTCAGGGTTCATCGCACAAGATTTTCGTAGTCGTTTATAAAACGACAAAAAATCTGCGCCGCGAGCGCGCTGTTTTAGTTTTGATTTTAGTGGGTGTCGCACGAAAAATAGCGGGGAAATGTCTAAAGACATTAGGCCGAATTTCTATAAAATGCTGTACGAAGAACTGCTGTCGGACTTGCAGACAGATCAACGAATTAATCGACACGATATTTATGGACTAATTATGGCTCCATTTATTAACCGGTATTGATTTGCCTATTTTGCCTGTCTTGAAATAATGGGAAATTCGCACTTTGGACCCCAGGGCAGGAACTTTATCAGCAAACGTATCCTGCGAAAATCACGGATCTTTTATCGAGTGGCAATGGAATTATTAGATTTTTTCGCCGCTAGAATTGTGATGACTACTGGTTGGGAAATAGTTAGTTAGGAAACAAAAAGTACCCTGAAATTTCGAATACGCTGCAAATACTTGCTTTAAACTCCACATTATTTGCAAGGGGTGCAAGGTAAGAAGCGGGGCAGGACCCCATAAACATCTACGCTTACCTCTGAAGATTTGAAATTCCAGGGTACTATTTGCAAGTGTCTTGTTGGTATATCCCTGTACCTTTAATTGAGCGGAAACTTTATTTAGCTGCCGTGTGCTAACTACCTACACACAAAATATGAGTTTCGATATGCGGTTTTTCCGTAAAGTAGCTTTGGAGATTTGCGATATATATAAGCTACAAAAACCTTTTGCTAAATATCCGGAAATCAGACGAACAGAAGATTCAATCCATAGAGTAAATAAGCAGCGCTAACGACCAGCGCGATTATTGTCAGTAGGTTGGTCGGTAGTCCAAACTTCTTACTGTAGTCTCCATCAATCTGCCACCCTGCGAGCACAGAATTAATACAGGATAACAACAGAACCAATACAATGTAGTATGCAAGGCCACTGTCCAGCACCGAAGCTTTCAACGAATCGTAATTTGAGACCTTACCTGATAAAAGGAGGTACGCCAGAACGATGCCAAAGGTTACGACAACTGCATTGGTAACTCGCTGAAATACCCACTGTTTAACACCATCATTCATTATGCCCATATAAAGACTCCTGCAAGGATTGCTAAAATAATGCCTGCTGCTATTGCAGTCCAAGAAATAAATTGACCACCAGCGAGATCTTCAAAAAAACCAAGATCCTGAATAATGTGCTTGATAGTGCCCATACAGTAATAAGAAAACGCTGCTAAAAACCCCCAGCTTATAAATTGCAGAAAGAAGTTAGTTTGTAGAGATTCGGCGATTGCATTAAATTGTGCTTCCGACCCCAGTGCTTGGGATAAAAGAAATAACAAATAGCCCAGACCTACCCAGGTGATAACTGCGCAGATGCGGTGGAGGATGGACGCTATTGCAGTAATCGGGAATTTTACTGTTGCCAGATCCAGGTTTACAGGTCGTTCTTTATTCATGATCAATTCTCTCTTACTAACTGTCTCTATGTTGGCCATATAGTGTGTAGAGGTTGAATTCGTTTGCTTAGGTCATCTCTAGCTTGGTAAAAGTAGAAATAGTTAACGCGGAGCAGTTTGGGCTGCCCCGCATATATGCCTACAAATTTATTTCTACCAACCAGTGACTTCTTTCAGAGCGCTGCCGATCTCCGCCAAACTACGAACTGTTTTGACACCGGCATCATTCAGGGCTGCAAATTTTTCGTCTGCTGTACCCTTTCCACCAGAGATGATGGCACCAGCATGACCCATGCGTTTACCCGGTGGCGCGGTTACTCCTGCAATATAGGATACGACAGGCTTAGTAACATTGGCTTTAATAAAGGCGGCAGCTTCTTCCTCTGCGGTACCCCCAATTTCACCAATCATTACGATGGCTTCAGTTCCGGGGTCGTCCTGGAACATAGATAGAATATCAATAAAATTTGAACCTGGAATTGGATCGCCACCAATACCAACACAAGTGGACTGACCAAAACCATGGTCGGTGGTTTGCTTTACGGCTTCGTAAGTTAATGTGCCGGAACGGGATACGATACCGACTTTACCAGGCTTGTGAATATGGCCGGGCATAATACCAATTTTACACTCACCTGGGGTAATAACGCCGGGGCAGTTGGGCCCGATCATACGTACGCCTTTATTATCGACGTATTCTTTTACCACCAACATATCTAGAGTCGGTATACCTTCCGTGATACAAATAATTAGTTCCAGGCCAGCATCCGCGGCTTCGATGATAGAGTCTTTACAAAAAAGCGCTGGGACATAAATGACGGTTGCCGTGGCACCAGTTGCAGCGACTGCTTCTTGTACCGTATTGAATACCGGTAGATCCAAATGCACAGAGCCTCCTTTACCCGGAGTCACTCCACCGACCATTTTCGTGCCGTATTCAATGGCTTGCGAAGAATGGAAAGTACCGTTAGAACCAGTGAAACCCTGACAAATCACTTTTGTGTTTTTATTAATCAAAATAGACATTATTTACCCTCCGCTGCAGCGACGACTTTTTCGGCAGCGTCTGTCAGTGATGTTGCGCCGGTTAGATTAAGGGAACTTTTATCCAGTAATTTTTTACCCGCGTCGGCATTGGTGCCTTCGAGACGTACCACTACGGGAACTTTGACGCCAACTTCCTCGACCGCGCCAATGATGCCTTCGGCAATCATGTCACAGCGCACAATTCCGCCGAAAATATTGACTAATACTGCTTTGACATTGTCATCAGAGAGAATCAGTTTAAAAGCCTCTATTACCCGCTCTTTGGTTGCGCCACCGCCTACATCGAGGAAGTTTGCAGGCTTGCCACCGTGAAGGTTCACCATATCCATGGTTCCCATTGCCAAGCCAGCGCCATTCACCATACAGCCGACATTACCGTCGAGCGCAACGTAGTTGAGTTCAAATGAAGCCGCAAGAGCTTCGCGCTCATCTTCCTGAGAGGGATCGTGCATTTTGCAGATCTTGGGTTGACGGTACAGGGCATTGCTATCGATATTGATCTTGCCATCCAAACAGTGGAGATTACCTTCATCGGTGATCACCAGGGGATTAATTTCCAGCAATGCGAAGTCGTAGTCTTGAAACATCTTTGCTAGGCTAAGAAAGATTTTGGTGAATTGATTGACCTGATTCTTGTTCAAACCCAGTTTGAAAGCTAGCTGACGGCCTTGGTAGGGTTGTGGTCCGACGAGGGGGTCGATAACAGCCCTGAGGATTTTATCGGGAGTTTTGTCGGCTACGGTTTCGATTTCAACCCCGCCCTCTGTAGAGGCCATAAAGACAATTTTCCGAGTAGCGCGATCGACGACAGCACCCAGGTACAATTCTTTGTCGATGTTGGTGCAGGTTTCCACCAGAATACGGCTAACCGGCTGACCCTTTTCATCAGTTTGGTAGGTCACCAATCGTTTGCCCAGCCATTTCTCCGCAAAGGCCTTGATCTCGTCTTTGGACTCCACCAGCTTTACGCCACCGGCCTTACCTCGGCCGCCAGCGTGTACTTGTGCCTTTACCACCCACTTATCGCCGCCAATGGTATCGGTTGCAGCAACAGCCTCTTCAACTGTTGTCGCAGCGACACCCTTAGAGACGGGCAGCGCGTATTCGGCAAATAGCTGCTTTGCCTGGTATTCGTGTAAATTCATAAGATTTTCCGTCGATTAGTTATTTATTTATCCAAGACGCTGAAGCGATCCGATGTTTTCACTCATTGGATCGCTTCAGCGTCTAGTAGTGTTATCTTCTTTTGCGATTGGGCATATGAATTGCGTGGCCGTTTACCGCGAGAGCGGCTTCCTTAACGGCTTCAGAGAATGTTGGATGACCGAAAACAATCATGCCAATATCTTCTGAAGTCGAGCCAAACTCCATGGCAATAGCCACTTGCTGCACCAAATCTGAAGCGCTTGGACCCACAATATGGGAGCCTAGAATGCGGTCGGTTTTTTTATCGGAAATAATTTTGACCATACCATCTTGAGTGTCTGCTGCGACCGCACGACCCACGGCTGTAAAGGGAAAAGTACCCACTTTATACTCGAGGCCTTCAGCTTTTGCCTGCTCTTCGGTCAGACCAACAGAGGCGACTTCGGGAAAGGTGTAAATAACGTTGGGGATAACATCGTAGTTCACCATGGCCTCTTGGCCGGCAATGCGCTCCGCAACAACACAGCCTTCTTCGGAGGCTTTGTGCGCAAGCATCGGCCCGCGAACAATGTCGCCAACTGCCCAGACGCCGGCTACGTTTGTCGAACAGTTATCGTCGACAAAGACAAGACCACGCTCATCCAAATTGATACCGCTATCTTCAGCCAGTAAACCTTCTGTAAAAGCTCGGCGACCGACGCAGACTATCAGTTTGTCGAACTTCTCTATTTTTTCATTATTGTCTTTGTCGGTGTAGGTGACCTCGACTTTCTTACCGTTAATATTGGTGCCAATGACACGACAGCTCAGGCGCATATCGAGCCCTTGCTTTTTGAAGATTTTGAAGGTCTCCTTGGCAATTTGCTGATCCATAACTGATAAGAAATCGTCCATAGCTTCGAGCATTACAACCTCTGCTCCCAGACGGCTCCAGACACTACCGAGTTCTAGACCAATGACTCCAGCACCGATGATACCCAGGCGTTTGGGGACTTCCTTAAACTCCAAAGCACCGGTGGAATTTACGATAATATCGTCGTCGACCTTGGCGACGGGGATATCAATCGGAACCGATCCAGAGGCTAGAACAACGTTATCCGCTTCATAAACAGTGATTGAACCGTCAGCCGCGGTTACTTCAACTTTTTTACCTGCCAGCAGCTTGCCTTTTCCAGCAATGGATTCAACTTTATTTGCCTTAAACAAAGAGCCGATGCCACCTGACATTTGCGCGACAACTTTTTCTTTGCGTTTTAGCATTTTGGGGACGTCAATGGTCAATTTTCCAGTGCCAATGCCGTGAGTTGCGAAGCTTTCATGAGCATCGTGGTAATGATGTGAGCTATCTAATAGGGCTTTGGAGGGGATACAGCCTACGTTGAGACAGGTTCCACCATTGACGATTTTGTTGTCGTCACTAAGCCATTTTTCCACGCAAGCAGTTTTTAAACCCAGCTGGGCGGATCGAATTGCGGCAACGTAGCCTCCGGGCCCCGAACCGATGACGATGACATCGTATTTTTTATCAGACATAGTGATTTTCCAGTGTTAGCAGTCGATATATTTGGTGTGAATCAAGTCGCTGGCGACTCAGATACCCAATAGAATCCGAGCAGGATCCTCGAGTAATTCTTTGATCGCCACGAGAAATTGTACAGCTTCTTTACCATCAACCATGCGATGGTCGTAGGAGAGTGCCAGGTACATGATCGGCTGGATTACAACTTGACCATTGACAGCCATAGGGCGCTCCTGAATTTTATGCATTCCCAGGATTGCGGTCTGTGGAGGATTCAGAATAGGTGTAGACAACAAGGAACCAAAGACACCACCATTAGTAATGGTAAATGTTCCGCCGGTCATTTCTTCGATACCCAGCTTACCCTCTCGGGCGCGCAGACCAAAATCGCGAATAGTGGACTCGGTGTCAGCCAGTCCCATATTTTCAGCATTTCGCAGCACGGGGACCACGAGGCCTTTTTCGGTCGATACGGCGACGCCAATATCCTGATAGCCATGGTAGACAACATCGTCGCCATCAATAGAGGCATTGACAGCCGGAAATTTTTTCAAGGACTCGACAGAAGCTTTGACAAAGAAACCCATAAAACCTAATCGGGTGCCATTATTAACTTTTTCAAACTGATCTTTGTATTTTTTACGCAGTTCCATTACAGGACCCATGTTAACTTCATTGAAGGTGGTTAACATGGCGGTAGTAGAAGTTGCCTGAAGCAGGCGCTCGGCAATGCGCTTGCGTAGACGCGTCATGGGTACTCGTTTTTCAATCCGAGAACCGCTCTCAGTTAAAGGGGGTGGACTTGCATTGGTCGACTTTGAGGAAGGCGCCGGCGCCGAAACGGTTTTGGCGGTGGTTGTTTTAGAGGTAGCGGATTTGAATACGTCTTCCTTACTTATTAGGCCATTTCTTCCAGTACCCTTAACGGAAGCCAGATCGATGCCTTTTTCAGCTGCTAGTTTGCGAGCAGAGGGCGATGCAATCGCTTCGGTAGTGGACTTTTCTTCAATTTCAGCTTGTGCAGCGTTTGCTTTCGAGGCACCAGTGCCTCCCTCAGCCAAATAGGCAACAATCTCTGCACTTTCGACAGTCTCTCCTTCCTGTTTAAGAATATCGGCCATGGCGCCGTCGGCCGGAGCAACCACTTCCATGACCACTTTGTCGGTTTCAATTTCAACGATTAACTCGTCGCGAGATACACTGTCGCCAGTGCTCTTGTGCCAGGCGCTGATGGTGCCGTCTTGAACTGACTCTGGGAAGGTTGGCGCTTTGATTTCAATACGCTTTCCCCCGGAAGTGGAGTTCTTGTTATTAGAAGAAGTATCGTTAGATGCCGCAGGCACCTCTTTACTAGCACCAGCATCTTCGACGCTGGCGAGCAGTTCGTTACTAAGAACGGTGTCGCCTTCCTGTTTCAATATTTCGCTGAGTACGCCGTCAGCGGGGGCGACCACTTCCATGACCACCTTGTCGGTTTCAATTTCAACAATCAAATCATCGCGGGAAACGGTGTCGCCGGGACTCTTATGCCAGGCGCTGACGGTGCCGTCTTGAACCGATTCGGGGAAGGTTGGGGCTTTGATTTCTGTAGACATTAACAAGATTCCTGTTTGGTTCACGTTTGGGTTAAGCAAACGTTTTTTTATGGTGTTGGTGCTCAGTTAACCTTCAAGGCGTCAGCCAGGAGCTGATGCTGTTCTTCCAAGTGCTGGGACATATAACCGCAGGCAGGAGCCGCGGACGAAACGCGACCCACATAACCTATACTGATATCGGGATGAGTTTCGGCCAGGGCATTCATTAAGCGATGTTTGATTTGCAAGTAAGCGCCTTGATTTCGAGGTTCCTCTTGGCACCACACGGCTTCTCGGGCAGCAGTAAATTGTTTTAGCACCTTGATGAATTCGTCTCTGGGGAAGGGATACAGTTGTTCGAGGCGAATCAAGGCTACGTTATCTTGTCCAGACTCTGTCCGAGATTCCAGCAGGTGATAGTAGACTTTACCACTGCAAAAAACTACTTTTTTCACGTTTTTGGGGTCTACCTGTTGGTCTGAAAGTACGTTGTGGAACTTACCGTTGGCGAGCTCTTCGATACTCGAAGTGGCTAGTTTGTGGCGAAGAATCCATTTTGGACTCATTATCACCAGAGGACGGCGCATTGGTCGAATAACTTGACGACGCAGGATATGGAAGATCTGTGCCGGTGTCGTTGGAATACATACTTGTATGTTGTGTTCGGCACAAAGCTGCATGAAGCGCTCCAGCCGGGCAGAAGAGTGTTCGGGCCCCTGCCCTTCGTAACCATGAGGTAATAACATGGTCAAACCGCAGAGACGACCCCACTTGTGCTCGCCGCTGGCAATAAACTGGTCGATTACTACTTGTGCGCCATTGGCGAAGTCACCAAACTGCGCCTCCCAAATCACCAGCGTATCGGGCTTGGTCGAGGCATAACCGTATTCGAAAGCCACTACGGCCTCTTCCGACAATAGTGAGTCGTAGATGTAAAAGTTACGTTGGCCTTCAAAAAGGTTTTGTAGTGGTACGTAAGCTTTGTCATTTTTCTGATTGTGCACGACGGCATGGCGGTGAGAGAAAGTCCCTCGACCAACGTCCTGACCCGTAATGCGAACGCCTGCTCCCTGCTCAATTAAGGTGGCGTAGGCTAGTAACTCGGCCATCCCCCAGTTGATGGCAAGAGAACCACTGGCCATTTTTTTACGGTCTTCATAGATTTTTTGGACTTGACGTTGCACCTGAATGCCATCGGGAACTTCACAAGCTTTATGAGCGACTTGCTGGAGCTTTTTGAGATCATAGCCGGTGTCCGCTTCGTGATCCCAGTCGTGACCGAGATAGGGCTTCCAATTCACAAACAGCGTCTCGTCGGGCTCGCTAACCAAACCCTGAGCCACCTGATCACCGCGATCGAGTGACGCGCGATAATCCTTAACCATTTTTTCACTGTCCTCTTTTGAGAGGACTCCTTCGGCGATGAGCTTTTCAGCGTAGATGGTGCGAGTTGTTTTATGCTTCTTAATAGCTTTGTACATTAAAGGCTGGGTTGACGAAGGCTCGTCGGTTTCATTGTGGCCGCGACGGCGGTAACAAACCAGATCGATGACGACATCTTTTTTAAATTCGTAGCGGTAGTCCACGGCTAATTGAGTGACAAACATAACAGCTTCTGGATCATCGCCATTAACGTGAAAAACCGGTGCGCCGACAAATTTTGCAACATCGGTACAGTATGGGGTCGAACGTGCATCTTTCGGATTGCTGGTGGTGAAACCTACTTGATTGTTAATCACTACATGGATAGTGCCGCCAGTTTTATAAGCCCGGGTCTGAGACATCTGCAAAATTTCAAATACAACGCCTTGTCCGGAAAACGAGGCATCGCCATGGATATTGATCGGAACCACCAGTTGTCCAGTCTTATCGTGGCGACGATCCTGGCGGGCGCGAACTGAGCCTACAACCACTGGCGCGGCAATCTCAAGATGTGAAGGATTAAAGGCCATTGCCAGATGCAACTCTCCCCCAGGGGTCATCACATTAGATGAAAAGCCCTGGTGATATTTCACATCGCCAGAGGTGTCTACCAATTTTTTGCCTTCGAATTCGTCAAACAAGTCTGTAGGTTTTTTACCAAAAACGTTGACTAAGGTATTTAAACGACCGCGATGAGCCATTCCCAGGACAACTTCTTTGGCACCATAAGAACCTGACCGTTTAATCAGATCATCCAGCATTGGAATAAGGCTTTCACCTCCCTCGAGGCCAAATCGCTTAGTACCGGGGTACTTACTGTCGAGGTGCTTCTCAAGACCTTCAGCGGCAGTGAGTCGCCCGAGGAGGAGACGCTTCATTTCTTTGGGATAATTTGGCTTACAGCGAGCGCTTTCCAAACGCTGCTGTAACCAGCGAAATTCGTTGACATCAAAAATATGAGTAACTTCGACTCCTACGCTTCTACAGTAGGTGGACTCTAAATCCTCGATAATTTGTCTTAACGGTGCCTGCTCATAGCCAAAAAATAAATTACTGGCATTGAATTCAGCGTCGAGGTCGGCCTCTGTAAGACCGTGGTAATGGAGTTGTAAATAATCTGCGAAATCGGCTTTGCTCAAGCCTAGTGGATCGACCTTAGCTTTGGTATGCCCACGGCTACGGTAAGCCTGCATTAGCTGTACCACACTCACTTGCTTGTGATCGTGGGCAACGGCAGCCGAATGTTGGGATGTAGAGTTGTTCGAAGTAATGGGTAATGACGGTGATTTGGCCAGAAGACGAAACTGTTCGCGCACCACTGAATGAGGTATATCGTTAATACTCGAGGGGTTAGCACGTGGCAACTGATCAAAGTATTCTCGCCACTCTTCCGGTATAACATTGGGGTCGTGAAGGTAGGTATCGTATAGTTCTTCGACGTAGTTAGCGTTACCACCCGAAATATGGGAAGTGCTCCATAGTTGTTCCATACTATCTGGCATGGTTGACGACCTCGTAATAATTATAAAAAGCAGGCTTTATTATTAACCTGTGGCGACAGTGTAATTTAGAAAAAATAGCGCGCTAACGTGAAATGAATTAGTTATCATTTTCTGACGCAAAAATTTGGATTGTTTAACCGAACTTGAAACTTTCACCAAGGTTACACTCACTCCAAAGATGGAATCCATGTTGGGGTTACCGAGCTTTATGTTTAGGTATGACTGTCGAATATGGATTTTATTTATGAGTGAGCCAGAGAGGACTTGCCCGATGATGGCAAGTCCAATTGCATATGATTTTAGCTTATTAACGGGTTCCTATGTGAACGAGAGTCACAACTTATTCTTAATAAACCAATGTTATCAAACCGTGATTTTGCAACATAGGATTTTATAGTAAAAGCTAGAATTAACGAGCAAACAACATCGATCGTATGTGTCCGATGGCCTTAGTTGGATTTAATCCCTTAGGACATACGGAGACGCAATTTTGAATGCCGTGGCAGCGGAAAACACTGAACGGATCGCTCAAATTCTCCAAACGCTCTGCTGTATTTGTATCTCGGCTGTCAGCCAGGAAACGATAGGATTGCAGCAGGCCTGCAGGGCCAATAAATTTGTCGGGATTCCACCAGAACGAAGGACAACTGGTTGAGCAGCAGGCGCAAAGAATACACTCGTAGAGGCCGTCGAGTTTTTCCCGATCTTTGGGGGACTGCAGACGCTCACGATTGCCAGTGGGTTCATTTGTTTGCAAGAATGGTTCGATTTTTCGATACTGTTTGTAAAACTGAGTCATGTCGATTACCAAATCGCGAATGACTGGCATCCCGGGCAGAGGACGTAGCGTTAAGGTGTCGTTCTTAACGCATTCGGAAACGGGGGTGATGCAAGCAAGACCATTTTTACCATTGATGTTCATACCATCGGAACCGCATACTCCTTCTCGGCAAGAACGACGGAACACTAAGCTATTGTCTTGCGCCTTGAGCATTCCCAGGATATCTAGCACCATGAAATCGCGACCCTTGGTGTCCACCTCATAAGTTTTCATGTAAGGCTCGGCGTCGGTTTCGGGGTTGTAGCGATAAATTTCAACTTTTAACATTTTGCATCTTCTCCTTAATAGGTTCTCGCCATGGGCTCGAATGTTTCGGCAGTTACGGGCTTGAGGTTAACTGCGCGCTTTTCGACCCTATGGTCTTCTGGAAAATACAATGAGTGACACAACCAATTTTCATCATCACGTTCTTTGTAATCTTCGCGGGCGTGGGCTCCTCGAGACTCGGTTCTAGCTTCTGCTGGGATCGCGGTAGATTCGGCGGAAGCCAAAAGGTTCAACAGCTCGAGGACTTCGATGCGCGCTGTGTTGAAGACGTTACTTTTATCTGCAAAGGTTACATTCATTATTCGCTCGCGGAGATCCGCTAATTTTTCAACGCCTTCTTTCATAAAGTCTCCTTTACGAAATACACCGAAGTGATTTTGCATGACCTCTTGCAGCTCTTCTCGTAGCGCCGGCGCGGATTCCCCACCCGTGTTGCTGTTCACTCGGTTCAGAGTCTGCATCGCTTCCTCGACATCGGTCTGGGAAGCCTCGCGATGTTCAATACCTTCTTTTAGAGCTTTCTCAATAAAGAGCCCAGATGCACGACCAAAAACCACCAAGTCAAGCAGAGAGTTACCGCCCAGGCGGTTGGCGCCGTGAACAGAAACACATGCAACTTCGCCACAGGCGTAGAAGCCTTCAATAACTTTGTCTTGACCATCAACCTGCGTCAGCGCTTGACCATTTACGTTGGTTGGAATGCCACCCATCATATAGTGACAAGTCGGAATGACAGGAATCGGCTCTTTGACGGGATCGACGCCAGCAAAGGTTCGAGATAGCTCGAGAACCCCCGGAAGGCGGGAATTCAGGATCTGCTCGCCCAAATGATCCAGTTTCAACTTGACGTGGTCACCTTTTTCGCCACAACCACGACCTTCAAGAATTTCAATTATCATAGAGCGTGCGACTACGTCCCGACCTGCAAGATCTTTTGCATTAGGGGCATAGCGTTCCATGAAGCGCTCGCCGTCTTTATTAATCAAATAACCGCCTTCACCGCGGCAACCTTCGGTAACTAAGCTACCGGCACCATAAATACCGGTCGGATGGAACTGCCACATTTCCATATCTTGAATCGGAAACCCAGCTCTAACTGCCATTCCAATGCCATCACCAGTATTAATGTGCGCGTTGGTGGTTGATGCATAAATACGCCCCGCACCACCGGTTGCGAGCACGGTAGCTTTGGACTTTATATGCACAACCTCGCCATCTTCAATATTGATAGCGATGACACCTGTCACCACACCATCCTGGTTTTTGACCAGATCAACTGCGAACCATTCGTTGAAAAATACGGTGTCATTTTTCATATTGTTTTGGTAAAGAGTATGCAACAAGGCGTGACCGGTTCGGTCGGCAGCAGCACAGGTACGGGCAGCCTGGCCACCTTTACCAAAATCTTTGGATTGCCCACCGAAGGGACGCTGGTAAATACGGCCGTTCTCGGTGCGCGAAAAAGGTAGACCCATGTGCTCTAACTCGAAAACCGCCTCGGGACCAACTGTGCACATGTACTCAATGGCATCCTGATCGCCGATATAGTCAGAACCTTTAATCGTGTCATACATGTGCCAACGCCAATCATCATTGGGATCTGAGCTGGCGATAGAGCAAGTGATTCCTCCCTGGGCCGACACGGTGTGGGAGCGAGTTGGGAAAACTTTGGTAATTACTGCCGTTTTAAAACCAGATTTCGCCATTTGCAAGGCGGCTCTCATTCCTGAGCCACCACCGCCAATAACGATGCCATCAAAGGAAACTGTTCGTATTGCAGTCATAATTTTGCCCTAGCAATTAATTCATTTAAGGTCTTTACAATGGGGATGTTGCCAACCTGCCTAATTTACGCTTTTCGACTCAATTTCGCTCAAAATTTAGGCTAAAAATAAAGTTCAGAAGAACACTTGCAAGCTCAGGGAAATCTAGCCAGGCCGTGGGAATTGATAGTTGGTGAATTCGGTGCACATCACTTTAGGGCAACCCAGACATATACTTTTGCATACATCTTTATCCAACAACTAACAGAACTTTCAAAGAGCTATTGCTAGCATCGCGGTACGCATTGAAAAGAGTATTGACCCGTATTCAAGACATGTATTTTATACCCTGAACTTGGCCTTACAGCTCACTATCTAGTCGCGCTGAATTATAGTGATAGCGCCTACAAAATACAAACTCTTGTCTCTCTGCGGACAGAGTGATCTGGAACTGGTAGAACTGAACTTATTTGATATGATTTGCGTTACGGATGAGTTTATTCGCTGAAAAAAGTCAGTCGAGAGTCGAGCTGAACCTCAAACCTTGTTTGTTGATCTCATACAGAGTTTAGATTAGCTTCTTATTTAATTGTTTAACAAAGACCTATTGTCATATAGCCGACACCGAATGAGCGTGGCGTCGGCTATATGACTCGAAATTAAGACATTAGCGCAAGGGTTTTAATTTATTATATGCATCGCACTTATGTCGCTTTGGCCACTCTGATCTCTTCAAGCACATAGTCCCAAAGCTTAGAGCGTAATGCTAGCGACTCTTCTGCGACTTCCAACGCCTGTTTGGATTTCTCTTTGGTATCGCAAAGCTCATCCAGCAGCTTTCCTGCTAGGCCGCTGTGTTCGTCACCGTCAAGCTCGATATGACGTTCGAGATAATGCTTGAAGGACGGGGCTTTAATATTATTTTTTTCCAGAGCACTTACAAGTGGGGCAAAGAGGTCTGGAATGAGATTTTCGCGACCATAAAAAAAGGCTGAGGCCACTTTCAGCGGATTGTTGCTGGCGACGAGATTTAGATTAAATTCGGTAAATTCGGCAACTTCTCTGGGAATATCATCGAGGGAAAATGTTTTTAGGAAGTTCTCTATTGGAGTGGTATCTGCGCCAACTTCCTTCATCGCGTTTAGATACATCGTATAGTGATCAGTGTGACCACCATCAATGTCTTCGTCACTTTCTTCACCGACGACGATCTCGTTAATGAAACGCACAACGTTTTTGTCATATTTGGCCGGCGTCCATGGAACTTCAATGCAAGTGACTTCCCTTTGTAAGGATTTGAGTAGAGACATGAAGTCCCAGACGGCAAAAACGTGCCATTTCATAAACACTTTCACGCTTTCGATGTCATTAATTGATGAATAAAGGGCGTGGGTGCAGAGTTTCTTGTGAGCTCTGTCGATTTTTGTTGTCGGTACTTTCATATATCAACTCCTAGCAAACTATCCAAAGTAATTTACGGTTTTTACTGACTAAATTCAGGGTATCGTGTGGTAGCAAACTCGTCGGATCAATGGCTTTCCTTAAGTAGAGGTTTTTTTGCTTGATCCTTATTCATCGTTCAAATAATTTAAGGCCTATAGAAAGTCAGACGCTCCTAATAGGTTTCGGCTTTCTCTAACTAGAACTGACTGTGTCGATATCTGAACAACTCCGCTCCGCCTCATAATATTTTGGTGGTGAAACATTGGATCGGAGCTTACGCATCGATCATTTTGCCGATGGAACCTAACACAGACCTTTTGAGAAATAAGTGAAGCAGGTCTATATTTTTAAATAAATCTGCTAGTTAAATCCCCATCTCCGTAAAATAGCCAGGGCGCACCTTAGCTGAGACATTTCCGATTTTCTAGGTTTTTCATTGAAAAACATTAAAAACCCAATGTAGATCAAGCAGATACTGGTATGACCGCAGCTTACAGTTGGCACAATGATATCGCGTAATATTAACGAACTTGAGTTACTTAGTTGACATCCCTGCCAGGCCGCGACGGAAACCAAGGTTACTAGAACCTATATCAAAATTGATTTATTTACAAACTCCAGTGTTTCAAGGTCCAAAAAGTGACTTATTCCGAGGGAAATAAGGCACTTTCTTTAAGTTGGAGATCACTAAAAATACTAAAATTCAATTTTGAGTATGGGTTCTATAAGCACAGGTCTATTTTACTGAGAGTAATCAAAAATAACCGAACAAAGTAAGATGCTCTAAGTTACTCTGTCGAGTATTTTCAGCTTTTACCTAAAGATCTTTATGCCTCTTCACCCTCACCATATCGGCAACATGCATCGTATATGTTTTTAGATAATCCTCCGAAACGTTCCGCCCCCAAACTTTCCATTATAGTTGCCATGGCAAATAATCGGACCATTGGGAAGAACAACCAACTCATCTGGCACTTACCGGAAGACCTGAAGTACTTTAAACGTGTGACCATGGGCAAACCATTGGTGATGGGCCGCAAAACATTCGAATCTATTGGTCGGCCCCTCCCAGGACGCCTTAACATCGTAATCACGCGCCAGCGTGACTGGCGATTTTCAGGAGTAGACGTAGTGCATAGTCTCGAACAAGCCCGAAAGCTGGCGGAAGCACAGGCAAATGTTGACAAAATAGATGAAATCATGGTCATTGGCGGAGAGCAGGTTTATTGCGCCGCGTTACCCATAGCCGACAGGATTTATCTGACAAGGGTAGAGACTGAAGTCGCGGGCGATGCTTTTTTTCCTCCCATCGATAGGGAGCTTTGGAAAGAAGTCAGTCGGGAGCAACATTTCGCCTCGAGCAGTAATCCCTACGATTACACTTTTTGCGTATTACAGAAGCGGTCTTGACGCTCTTGCAAAGAACACAGTTAACAACGTTCGGATAAATTCAATCATTGCGGTCACTCAGCAGTTTCAACATCCTCCGCCTGCAAGTCCCAAAGCGCACGCGTTAGAAACATGGCTGCAAATGCAGTAAAACTAGCGATCGCACTAAGTTTTAATACAAATAAAACACCCCAGTGCTCAATAGCCACGCCTGCGACCAGAGAACCCAGTGGCGCAAATCCAAAAAGTGCTAATTGATAAACAGAAATTACCCGACCGCGATAGTCTGCCAAGGTACGAGATTGCAGTATCGTTCGCCCGAGGATTGCATTGACTCCAACAACGACACCCCATAAAAAAATTAAAAAAATTGTCCCATACTGCGTCGGTTCAACACTCAAACCTAGCAGAATTAGGCCGCTGTATAACAAACCAAAAATCACTCGCCGACCGGGAGAGTCGAGATCGCCACGGATGATCACTAAAATAGTGGCAACAGCTGAACCCAGTACGAAAAAACACTGCAGCAGGCCATAAAAACTCGCATCGCCGAAGTAGATATCTCTCGCCAACAGCGGCAAAGCGACCACAAAAACACCAATATGGAAAAAACCATTGATGGAAACGATGACAATTAGACTGCGTAAAATATTTGACTGCCAACACTTGTGAAAACCGGACAGCCATGAATATGGGGAAGGTGCTGGTGGTTTTGTCTCTGAACTATCCGAGCCAAATTCAACGATCGTGGCCATGTATTTCAAAAGACCAAAAACAACACACAATATTGTAATTTGAACCAGTGGAATACTCATCAAATCCCACCGATATAAAAAAGAAGCTAATATAAATCCCGTGGCTTGTCCGAAATTTTGGCTAAGTGTGTGCTGAGCAATAGCATTCTGTAGCTGATTCCCAGCGAGGAAACCGACAAGATAATCCTTGCTAGGCTGAATAAAAGCATTAACGCTACCCAATAAAACAGCATAGCCAAGTAAAGTAAAACGGGACAGCCAATCCTGGGCAAACAAACATAAAAGCACCGCATGAACGAGCACGTAAATTACTACTAACCGGGATAAACTTGTTAGCAGAGCGCCTCTATCTGCGCGAATGCCGCCGAGAACTAAGAAAATTAGATTTGGTAGCAGTGTCGCTGCCTGTACAAATCCGACAACCGATGGAGAAAGATTCAGATAGTCGACGGCTAGCCAAGGAACTACAAGAATCTGCAAACCTACGGACATCGACAAGCAGAAAGTAACTATTAAGTAGATATAAAGAGATCTTTGCACAGAAAAAAGTCTGAAAGCCAGGTTTAATTATCCCTTGCGGTATGGGATTTTTTTTGAGTGAGGCCGCAGTTAAGCAAGTTAATCTAGCGCATTGTATCGCCTTGCAGATCTAGTGAAGCAATAACAAAATAGTCGCTTCACCGATACAAAAGTTAGTAGCGTAGATCTTTTGTATCCAGTGGACACATCAACTGCGGAATGACGCTTTTTGAGGCAACCTTGTCAAGAGACCAGCTCTGTCAAAAATTAGACGGTCAGATGTTTTTTGATCAAATCGTCGGTCAGATCGCTCATTTTACCATCGGCAACTATCCACCCTTTTTCCATAAGGCGAAATTCTCTACCAACTTTACGGGCAAAGTTGGGCTTTTGTTCAACCAAGAATACCGTTATTCCCTCTTCCCCATTGAGCAGCTTAATCACATCGCCAATCTGTTGCACGATATTTGGCTGTATGCCTTCATTAGGTTCATCGAGAATTAATATTTTTGGATCGATAACCAGAGCTCGACCAATGGCGAGTTGTTGCTGTCCTCCGGACAAATCACCACCGCGGCGATTGAGCATATTTTTTAAGACCGGAAATAACTCGTAAATTTTTTCTGGGATAACTTTGGGCTTATCCTTGCGGACTCCCAGGCCAACACGCAGATTTTCTTCAACCGTCAATTGCGGGAAGATATCTCTTCCCTGGGGGACATAGCCAACACCCATGAGGGCTCGGCTCTCGGCGCTTCGCTTAACCATGTTATGACCATCGATCTGGATGTCGCCACTTTTTACTGGCAACAAACCCATCAGACACTTTAACAAGGTCGTCTTGCCTACGCCATTGCGACCCATTAGACAGATACAGGCGCCTTGTTCGATGTTCAAATTTAAATCCCAAAGAATTTGAGAACCGCCGTACAGCTGATTAATGTTTTTCAAATTAATCACAGCGATTACCCCTCACCCAGATAAACGCGACGCACATCGACATTATTCTGAATCTCATCCATGGTGCCCTCTGCCAGCACAGAGCCCTGATCCAATACCGTGACGTGACGGGCAATGCTGCGGACAAATTCCATATCGTGCTCGACCACTACAACCGTGTGGTCGCCTGCCAGAGAATTTAATAATTCAGCGGTGTGTTCGGTTTCTTGCGGGGTCATCCCTGCGACAGGCTCATCCACCAACAGTACGCGCGGACCGGCGGCGAGCAGCATACCGATTTCCAACCACTGTTTTTGGCCGTGAGATAGGACTCCAGCCAGAACATTATACTGCTGAGTCATGCCAATAAT
>JBLIHY010000024.1:0-24514 GCA_047634655.1 Cellvibrionaceae bacterium | reverse complement strand
AACTTTGGCCGTTGGTCACTGGCTTTACTAATACTGCTACCCTTTTGTGGAAAAGATCTTTGGCGACAGCGAAAAATTATTTGTCAAAAATGGCCTATCATTTTGGTGTTAGGCCTACTCGCAATCACCACCTACAATACTTTTCTCTATCTGGCGGCTCATAGCACGACTGCGATTAATATTACTTTGGTCGGTTGCACCCTACCCGTCATGACTATGGTCGCCAGCAGCTTTTTACTCGCCTCCCGCCCGACAAGATGGCAATTACTAGGCTTGTCGATAGCGCTTTCCGGGGTGGTTGTCATTGTGAGCAAAGGGAATCTGTCCGTTTTATTTTCGCTAGAGGATAATTCTGGAGATATCATGATTTTCGGAATTAGTTGTTGTTGGGCACTTTACTCGGTACTAATTCGCAAGTATCCGCTCGAGCTAAAAGCTACTACCTTGCTGACAACGCTGATTATCGCAGGAATGCCAATATTGTTAATGCTGGCAACATTGGAGTGGTTACTGGTACCTTCAGCAGGTTTGCGTATTAGAGATTTTCCGGTTTACCTATACCTAGCCATATTCCCATCAATTTTGTCCCTGCTGTTCTGGGGATACGGAGTAAAGATTCTGGGTCCGGCAATCGCCTCCATTAGCTCTTACTCAATGCCACTATTTGCGGCGATTCTTTCTATTATTTTGTTAAATGAGTCGCTTGCTCTCTACCATCTATTCGGCAGCGTGATGATTTTTATTGGCTTGTACTTTGGCAGTATCTTCCAACAGTTGAGCAAATGAGTGGTCGAATGTTATTTGACGACTTTCAAAGGAGGGCGTTTTTTTTGCAGAATAGAGAGCTTACCGGGACTACTGGGCGGGGGATCTTTGGGACCAGGACCAAATCCGGGTTCCCGATCAAAGATCATGCCTTGTTTATTTTCTTTAGCGTAAATACCTATTACAGCGTGGCATGGGACACTTATATCTGTTTGTAAGCCTCCGAAACGAGTGCGGAAAAAAAGCTTATGATTGTCTATCACATAATCGGCAATTGCAGACGGTGAAATATTTAACACCAGTTGACCGTCTGAATTAATATAGTCTTGAGGTACCAAAACGTCTTCAGCCAAAGCGTCGATCAGGATATGAGGTGTGCAATTATTATCGACAATCCACTCGTAGAGTGCTCGAATCAAATAAGGCCGGCTGGATGTCATATTCATGGATATATTGGCTCGACGCCCCGATATTCAAAAGTAAATCTGTAGAAGACTTAATTACGATCGCATTTCTTGTTCTTGCTGACTCAAGCTTTGCTGAAATGAATCTCTGGAAAATAGACGTTTCATGTAATCCAGCAGCGGCTGACTTTGACGTGTCGCTGGAATTTCAATCGAAAATTCGTCCAACCGCCAAAGTATTGGGGCCAGGCAACAGTCTACCAGCGTAAATTCATCGCTCATAAAGAAGGGCTTTTCAGAAAATATAGGTGCAATGCTAATAAGGCTGTCTCTTAAATCAGCAGTCGCTTTAGCAATAGACTTTCCGTCTTTTTTAGCGGCGATCGTATTCACTAATGGAGACCAATCGCGTTCAATGCGATACATCCACAAGCGGCTATGAGCGCGGGCGACGGGATAGGCTGGTAATAGAGGTGGATGAGGGAAGCGCTCATCTAGATACTCCATCATCACTTTTGATTCGTAAAGTACTAGATCGCGGTCTAGTAATGCTGGAAGTGAATTATACGGTGTCAACTCGGAAACCTCTGCGGGCATGTTTCCAGGTTCCACCTCGACGAGCTCTACACTTACGCTTTTCTCTGCAAGGACAATGCGCACTCGATGACTGTAATGATCGCAACTGTCAGAGAAATATGTCATCGATGAGCGCCTAGTTACAACACCCATTAGTTACCTCGACTGTTTTTATGAAATGTGGGGGGGAATATGCAGGAGAATGCGTAATCAACATGCAACAGAGGGATGATTCTAGCACATTTGGCACTGCAGCTGTTGGCTGATAGGCGTTTCATCAGTGAATACCTCTCCAGTATTCGCGATTTAATAAAGCGGTGAGAACCAGCAACACTATTAGGAACAGAATCACGAAAATGCCGATTCTATGGCGCTCAAGAACACCGGGATCGGCAACGTACTCTAAAAAGTTTACCAAGTCATAAATAGTATTGTCGTACTCAGCTGCGGTCATTGTTCCCTCTGTGCTACCTTTCAACAGAGAACCACATATCTCGTCGAGTATTGGTTCGCCCAACTCATTGCGCAATACCTTACCGTGGCTATCTAATTTGGATCCTGGGCCACATTCTGGCAGACCTTGCAGCCCCGCTAAAACGTGGGGCATGCCGACGTTGGCAAAAACTCGATTATTGACACCTAAAGGACGGGAGTCATCTTTGTAAAAGTTACGCAAATACGTATATAACCATTCGGGTGAGCGAGAACGGGCCACTAGGCTTAAATCTGGAGGAGCAACACCAAACCAGGACTTTGATCGATCAGATGGCATAGCGTTATCCATTAGATCACCAATTTTTTGGTCAGAAAACACTAAATTATCCATCATAATATCTACGGGGATGCCAAGATCATCAGCTACTCGCTGATAACGAGAATATTGCAGGGAATGGCAGCCCATACAGTAGTTCATGTACCATTTAGCACCGCTTTGTAAGGAGGGCTGATTTTTTAGGTCGGCCTTAAATTCATCACAGGGAATGGAGCCACAGTCGAAGGCGCCCCCTGCTGCTACCGCTTTAATCGGGGCAACCGTCATAACGATGAAGAACAAGAGTCCGAGTAAAACAAGCCCACGAGGCAGACCTTTCATCTGAACTCTTTCAGGCTCTTCGCCGATGGAATCCTTGGAAGTTAACGTAGGCAATAGAAGCACGAGTATGCCAAGAGCTATACCGAACGATCTAACGAACCAGTTAATAGGATCATCGATGCGGCTACCCTTGTGTTCCCCGCCCAAAAAGGGCCAAACGACTTTGGCATCATCTGCTGCCAGCAGGGCATCAAAGAATTGACCTAGGAAGGCGATCCACAATAAACCCAGTGCCAGCGACCCGCATATGGCGTAGTTCAACAGTGATTTAACTCGCGGACTTTGTGGATTAGTCCAAATCGGCATGGTTATGAAAAATACAAAGTAGAACAGTGTGCCGACTTGGGCTAACAAAGTGCGGCTTTCTGTTGGGGCCTTCACACCAAGGTAGCCTAAAACTACAAAGATTGCGGCGAAGAGCAACAGCATGATTTTGGGTAACCAGCCTTTATAGCGAATTGAGCGTACTGGACTTTTGTCTAACCACGGCATGAAGAACAGGATTACGATGGCGCCAATCATGGCTAGAAAGCCTAGAAGTTTAGCAGTAAACACGCCTCCAAGATCAATAGTAACCGCCCGCAATATGGCGTAGAAAGGCGTAAAGTACCAAACGGGAGCGATGTGTTCAGGAGTTTTCAGGTTATTAGCCTGTTCAAAATTGGCAAATTCCAGAAAGTAGCCGTTCATTTCCGGGAAGTAAAAAATTACCACAGAGAATGCGATTAAAAAGGCAGAAATGCCTACTAAGTCATGAACAGTATAGTAAGGATGAAAAGCAATTCCGTCTAACGGTACACCATCAGGACCTTTGTTTTTCTTGATATCGATGCCATCGGGGTTATTTGATCCCACTTGGTGCAGAGCCAGGATATGTAAGACGACCAGAGCCAGAAGCACGATAGGAATAGCAACAATGTGAAGTGCATAGAAACGGTTCAGGGTAATTTCAGAGATCAAATAATCGCCGCGAATCCACTGCACCAAGTCTTCACCGACGTAAGGGACAGCACCAAATAGGGATACGATTACCTGCGCACCCCAGTAAGACATCTGACCCCATGGCAGTACGTAACCCAAAAAGGCCTCGGCCATTAAGGCTACATACATGATCATTCCAAAAATCCATACTAACTCTCTCGGCGCCTTATAGGAGCCATAGAGCAATGCTCGGAACATGTGAAGATAAACCACAATGAAGAAGAAAGAGGCTCCGACAGCGTGCATTAGGCGAATAATGCCGCAATAGGCTACATCGCGCATGCAGTACTCTACGGAAGCGAAGGCATCTTCAGCCGTGGGGACATATATCATTACTAGCCAGATACCGGTTAGCAACTGATTAACTAATACCAATAGGGCGAAGACACCAAAAAAATACCAGATATTGAAATTTTTGGGGGCATAATACTTGCCCATATGAGTATCCCATGCGCGCTGCACTGGCAAGCGCTCATCTACCCAATTCCATAAGCCTGTAAGCAAGTTGGTCATTACGTATTCTCCTCATCGACACCAATTATGATGGTTGTGTCGGACTCGTAAGAGTGCGGTGGAACTTCAAGATTCAACGGAGCGGGAACGGATTTGTAAACACGTCCGGCTAGATCAAACTTTGAACCGTGGCATGGGCAGAAAAACCCACCTTGCCAAGAATCACCACCCAAATCCTTGGCGCCAACTTCTGGACGGAACTGCGGGGCGCAACCCAAGTGGGTACAAACGCCAAGCATGATCATAAATTCGGGTCGAAGCGATCGAAGTTGAGGTTGGTCGGACAAAACATAACTGGGCTGAACAGACTTTTCAGAATTCGGATCACTGACCTGATTTTCCACTTTTTTTAAGCCGGCAATGGATTCATCGGTTCGACGAATAATGTATACAGGTTTCCCACGCCATTCTTCAGTTATCATTTGTCCAGGTTGGATTTTAGTCAAATTAATTTTTACCGGTGCGCCAGCAGCCTTAGCCTTAGCGCTTGGTTGCCACGAGGCTACAAATGGTACCGCCAAGCCGACGACACCCGCAGCGCCGACGACTGAAGTAGCCGCTGTTAGGAAGCGGCGTCGGCCTTCGTTGACTACTTCGCCTTTACTCATAGGATCGTTCTCCCATACTGTATATTTTCACAATGCTGTCGTTAGAAAGACTGGTGGGTTTTATTTGGTGGAGTTTCTGCAATTCGTTAATTTTTGTTATTTCCCTACAAGATAAAAGTGGCGATATAGTAATGAAATACATCTAGACTGACAAGAATGAGTCTCAGTCTGACTTCTAACTAAAGTAAGTTTATATGGAACCGATCTAAGAAAAGTCTCTGTATTAACGATAGCCTAACGGCCAACCGTACTTATACCGCCTGAAAAGCAGTTCATGTAAAGCTTTTCGCAGAGAGACCCACTAAGGGAAGTTGGACATTTTTGATAATTTACCGGGCAAGAAATATTCTGAATGAATTTTTACTCGGTAGGCATGTGACAGATCGGATATCCTAGCTGACAGCATCTACGCATTATATTTTTCGGGATAGTATTTGGCGGTGAGGCTAGTGTGAGTTCTAGAACCACTGGCCAGACAAAGAAAATCGGAAATTCAGGAGTAAGAAGAGAATCTCGAGGTCCGAATAGAAACGGACTTTATCGAGATTCTGAATTAAGCGAAATTAAAAAATATTAACGTTTAGAGTACTGAGGCTTTTTACGAGCCTTACGTAAACCCACCTTCTTGCGCTCAACTTCTCGAGCGTCACGGGTGACATATCCAGCAAGACGTAATGCTTTACGATTGGATTCATCGTACTGCATGAGAGCGCGAGACAATCCGTGACGGATAGCACCAGCTTGGCCAAAACTACCCCCACCTTTTACAGTTATTTTAATATCAAATTGCCCATCAACTTCGAGCAAGTTTAATGGCTGGCGCACAATCATACGGGCAACTTCGCGACCAAAATAGTTATCCAGAGGACTACCGTTGACCGTAATATCACCTTTTCCCGCGGTAACAAATACGCGAGCTGTGGAAGTTTTTCGACGGCCTGTTCCGTAGTATTGTGTAGTTGGCATTAATGTGACCCTATTTATAAAGTTAATTCTTGCGGTTGTTGAGCTGCGTGAGGATGATCAGTACCGGCATAGGTTTTGAGTTTTTTAAACATTGCGCGACCCAGAGGGCCTCTTGGCAACATACCTTTAACCGCTTTTTGAATAGTACGCTCTGGGGCTTTCTGAATTAATTTTTCAAAACTAATAGATTTTAGTCCACCGGGGAAACCCGTATGGTGATGATAAATTTTGTCTTTTGATTTATTACCGGAAACTGACACTTTTTCAGCATTAACCACCACGATATAGTCACCTGTGTCAACATGAGGTGTGTATTCAGGCTTATGCTTGCCGCGTAGACGACTGGCAATTTCAGCAGCCATGCGGCCTAGTGTTTTACCTTCAGCGTCAATTAGGTACCAGTCGCGTTTTACCGTAGCTGGATTTGCACTAACAGTTTTCATATTTTTACCCTTGTAACGTTGATTTAGGACACAAGACCACTGCCCGGATAATCAGGAATGCGGATTCTACAAAAAGCCAGGAAAGTATACAAGAAGTTTGTTTAAAGCCGAGTTTTTCCCAAAAATAATACTTCGATCCGTACAGCATCAGAGAGACAAACCACAAAAAAACCAGACAAGGTCGAAAAAATTAGTTTTAGGGTGTCCTGAAGTAGAAAGCACTAAAAACTTCAGCCTTTTCACTGACGGGAGAGAAGACTATAGTTGCCAATTACTTTTCAGTAATTCTGTTTTTATAAAACTGTTCCAGCCCCTGTTGCCAATGAGGTAACGAGTGACCCAAAAAAGCTTCTAATTTTTTGGTATCCAGTACAGAGTATGCGGGCCGCGGCGCAATTGTAGGATACTCCGCACTAACGATAGGTTTTAGGTCAGGGACTTTATCCAATGCCTTTGCATTGAGAGCTTTAGAGAATATAGCCTTGGCAAATTGGTACCAGGTAGTTTCACCAGTACTGCTACAGTGATAGATACCCCAGGGTAAGTTTCCCAGAGTTTTATAGCGCTGAATAAAGGCCAATATAGTACTGACAATATCCCCAACATAGGTTGGTCGGCCATATTGATCATCAACTACAGTCAGAAAATCTCGCTCAGCACCAACGCGGAGCATAGTCTTTACAAAATTATTGCCGTGTTCTCCGAAAACCCAACTGGTGCGCAGAATAATAAAAGAGCTACAGAGCTCCTTTATGGCCTGCTCACCGCGCTGCTTACTGTGGCCGTAGACACCTAGAGGATGTACCGGATCGCTTTCCCGATAGGGGGTTTTACTCAAACCATCAAAAACATAGTCTGTTGAGAGGTGAATCAAGGGAATATTGCCAGAAGCACAAACTCTAGCCAAAGCAGCAACACTCAGATGATTGACTTGTTCTGCGACAACATCTTCGGATTCTGCTTGATCCACTGCAGTATAGGCACAAGCATTGACAACCAAGTCGGGTTGGTGAGTTTCAACAGCAAAAGTAACGGCCGCGGCGTCGGCAAAATCAAGCTCCTTGCGGGAAAGAGGAACAAGTTCAAGGCCAGCTCTACCTAGTTGAACAACACAATCTGTGCCTACCTGACCGGCAGAACCAAAGAGGAGAATACGCATTTAGACCCCTTTTTCCACTTTATCGATGCCATCCTTTAACTCTTTTAAGGTGGGGGCACTTTGATCTTTAGCCGAAAGCTCGGGAGTTGTAATCGGCCAGTCAATTGCGATATCTGGATCACTCCACAACAAGCTGCCTTCATCAGAAGGATCATAATAGTCAGTACATTTATATTCGAAATCAACCGTTTCGGACAATACTAAAAAACCATGGGCGTAGCCGGGTGGAACCCAGAATTGTCTCTTATTTTGTTCGCTGAGAACTACGCCTTCATATTTGCCATAAGTTGCGGACTTTGGATCGACATCCACAGCGACGTCGTAAACTTCGCCGGTTACTACACGGACCAACTTACCCTGTGGCTTGGTCTTTTGGAAGTGAAGCCCGCGTAAGACGCCTCTAGTTGAGCGAGAATGGTTGTCTTGAACAAAATCCAAATCAATACCAACCATGTCTAAATAACGATTCTTTTGGAATGTCTCCAGAAAAAAACCTCGCTCATCACCGAATACTTTTGGTTCAATAATGGCAACGCCTGGCAACCCTGTTTTTATGACTTTCATAAATGATTAGAACTCCAGAATATCCATTAGATATTTGCCGTACCCACTCTTGACGAGCGGCTTAGCCAACAAACGCACCTGGGCATCATCAATCCAACCCATACGCCAAGAAACTTCTTCGGGACAAGCTACTTTCAAACTTTGGCGATGTTCTATAATTTGCACAAATTGCCCAGCTTCCATTAATGAGTCGTGGGTACCCGTATCTAACCAGGCGCTCCCCCGACCTATCATTTCAACCGATAACTTACCTTGCTCAAGATACACGCGGTTAATATCGGTTATCTCCAGCTCTCCTCTTGGCGATGGCTTTATAGATTTTGCAATCTCCACCACCTGAGAATCATAGAAATAAAGGCCTGTTACCGCGTAACGAGACTTAGGTTTTTGTGGCTTTTCTTCAATACTAATGACTTTTCCGTTGTCGTCAAATTCAACTACTCCGAAGCGCTCGGGATCTGCTACTGGATAAGCAAAAACGGTCCCGCCCGAATCTAAATGTGATCCACGTTCGAGCGATTTAAATAAATCATGTCCGAAAAACAGATTGTCGCCTAAAATTAGAGAACAGGCGTCACCATCGATAAAATCTTCACCGAGAATAAAAGCCTGCGCCAGACCATCTGGTGAGGGTTGAACCACATATGAAAGATTGATACCCCATTGATGACCATCACCCAAGATTTTCTCAAAACGACCGGTGTCCTGCGGTGTCGAAATCACTAAGATATCGCGAATACCTGCCAACATTAGTGTAGTGAGAGGGTAATAGATCATCGGCTTGTCGTAAACTGGCAGCAGTTGTTTGCAAACCCCCAGCGTTGCAGGATGCAGTCGAGTGCCCGAACCACCAGCCAGAATAATGCCTTTCATAAATTAACCTTCTTAGAATTTTAGCTGAAGCAGTTTGACAAAAAATTTGTCTATACAGCCAGAGTAGTTATTATAGCAATCCCAATCTTTCGCCCTGGTAGGAGCCGTCTTGTACTCGCCCCCACCACTTTTCGTTGTTAAGGTACCATTCAACCGTCTTCCGTATTCCGGTCTCAAAGGTTTCCTCGGGGACCCATCCCAATTCACGCTGAATTTTTGATGCGTCAATGGCATAGCGTAAGTCGTGACCAGGACGATCTTTGACGTAAGTAATCAACTGCTCGTAGGCTTGAACACCCTCAGGCTTGTCAGGTGCTAACTCTTCCAAAATCTGACAAATAATTTTCACCACATCGATATTACGACGCTCATTGTGCCCACCGATATTATAAGTCTCACCAACTTTGCCTTCTGTAACGACCTTGTATAGAGCCCGCGCATGATCTTCTACGTAGAGCCAGTCGCGAATTTGCGAACCATCACCGTAGACAGGCAGTGGTTTACCAGCAATTGCATTTAGAATAATTAAAGGAATGAGTTTTTCCGGAAAGTGATAAGGACCGTAATTATTCGAACAGTTGGTTATCAATGTCGGCAATTTGAAGGTGCGAAACCATGCGCGCACTAGATGGTCAGAAGCCGCTTTACTGGAAGAGTAAGGTGAGCTTGGTTCGTAGCTAGTTGTTTCCGTGAATAGACCTTCAGGACCGAGGTCACCATAAACCTCGTCAGTCGAGATATGGTGAAAACGAAAATTGTGCTGTCGCGATGCCGATAATTGTGAATAGTAGCTACGGGACACTTCAAGCAAGTGATAGGTGCCAACTATATTGGTCTGAATAAAATCTCCAGGACCTTCAATAGAGCGATCTACGTGAGACTCAGCAGCCAGGTGCATAACACTGTCGGGCTGATGCTCCTCGAATACTCTGGACAAGGCGTCGCGATCACAAATGTCGACTTTTTCAAAAGCGTAGCGATCGGAACTATCAACTGAAGCAAGCGACTCTAAATTTCCTGCGTAAGTGAGCTTGTCGACGTTGACCAGAGAATCATTAGTGTGGTTAATAATGTAGCGAACAACGGCAGAGCCGATAAAACCCGCACCACCGGTAATTAGAATTTTCACAAATATTTCCTGATCGTCTTAGTAAATATGCTTTGAAAACAAGGTGAAAGGTGTTTTCAGTAAAATTTTGATGTCCAGCCAAAATGACCAATTATTAATATATTCCATATCGTATTCCGCACGGCGATGCATCTTTTCATCCGTATCCGTCTCTCCACGACATCCGTTGATCTGGGCCAAACCAGTAATGCCGGGCTTAATGCGATGCCTCGCGAGGAAATTTCCGATTTTTTGTCCGTAAAGATCATTGTGTGCTACTGCGTGAGGGCGTGGACCCACTAATGACATGTTCCCGAACAATACATTAAATAATTGTGGCAGCTCATCAAGGGAGGTTTTTCGTAAAAAGCGACCCACGGGAGTGACTCGGCTATCCACGCGTTTTGCCTGGATTACCTCACCTTCTTGCTCCAGGTGAACATACATACTGCGAAATTTCCAAACTTTAAAGACTCGGCTATCCCACCCATGGCGGGGTTGCTTAAAAATGATTGGCCCTTTAGATGTCAGTTTTACCAACAGAGCGATCGCAATCAATATTGGCGCAAGAAAAAAAATCAAAAAAGCCGCAGTAGTACGATCTAATACTTCTTTCAGGAAGATGCCTGTGCGAGTAGAGGTCAGCGGGCTCTCGTTGAGACAAACCAGCGGCATTCCCGCAACTTCCCGAATAGAATGATTTAGCAGCTGCAACTCATAAATATCAGGCACCCAAATAAGGTCGACATTAAGTGCCAACAACTCTTTGTGCAGAGTCCCTATCATACCCGATTGGCCTAAGGGAACTGCAATATAGACACGCCTAATGTCGTATTCCATAACTATATCTTGAAGATCATCCAAGCCACCCAGGCATGAAGTATGGCTGGGTGTATCATCGTGAGCTTCGGAATCACCAGTTGAAATAAAGCCCACCAGGCGGTCGGGCAACCACATATTATTATTTATTTTCGAAGCAAGATGACATCCTAAACGACCATTACCTATAACGACGGAGCGAATCTCTGACGAGAAATGGTCTTTTATTAAACCGACCGTTTTTTGCATCAGGGTATAAACACCCAGTTGCAAAATAAGTCCCAAGATAGCCCAAGTCAGGAAGACTTCACGGGTAAATATCGTCGATGTTTTGGTTATTACAGCGATAAATACCGCCAGAAACAAAAAAATTGACCATGCGATAAACAGGCAGTACCAACCTTCACGCAAAGATCCAGAACGCCTATAAACTCCGCGCATGGCGAAAACAACGATCAATAAAAGCGCCGCAATAATGCTAAACAAACGGTAGGGTAAATCAATCGAACCATTTTTCATGTAAACCAATAACAACAGCAGACCATTGGCCAAAGCGGCATCGATAAACAATTGAAGCCAGTATACGATTGACTCATGCTTTTTGAGCAAACGACGCTGGCGGCCTAATTGATCATAACCCTGAGATAACGCTTCCATCAGACACTTTACCTCAAACTCATTATGGGAAGGTGGATACTAAATAAATCGGACTTCATACTTTAACAGCCAAGGGTCAACTGAAATTAGCATCCTTGCAAACTTAATACCTACTCGCGCAGGTCGTTCAAATATTGCTAATGAACGGCCGCCCTATTGACATATGAGCATTGTAGACAGGTATGGGTTGGACCATCCACATAATCTTTTAATTTATTTCGGTCTTTGATTATTCAAGACCCACGGATAAAAGACAGCAACTCCTTAGTTTTTGCAGTCATCAAGATCTGGTCACCTTTCGACTCGACATTTAAACGAACTACAGGCTCTGTATTCGACATGCGAACATTAAATCGCCACTGATCAAAGTTCATAGAGAGGCCATCTGTATGATCAATAGATCCGGCAGATGATCGATAATGATCTTCAATAGAAACTAGCAGAGCTTTAGGATCAGAAACTTTAGTGTTGATTTCACCGCTGCAAGGGAAAGCTAGCATGCGATCATTCACTAGCTCGGAGAGAGACTTACCGCTGGTGCACAATAATTCGACGACCAACAACCAAGGGATCATGCCACTATCGCAATAAGCAAAATCACGAAAGTAATGGTGTGCGCTCATCTCTCCGCCATAAACGGCATCTTCGGCACGCATGCGCTCTTTGATAAATGCATGCCCTGTCTTACTCTGTATAGCAGTACCTTTACCCTGCTCTACTAAAGCTTGCGTATTCCAAACTAATCTGGGGTCATGAACTATGGAAGAACCCGGATATTTAGAGAGAAATGCTTCAGCCAACATACCGACGATGTAATAGCCTTCAATGAAACGGCCTGCCTCGTCGAAAAAGAAACAGCGGTCAAAATCGCCATCCCATGCTATACCAAGATTGGCACCACTTGATTTCACTGCGTCGATTGTGGCTGGTCGATTGTGCTCTTCCAGAGGATTGGGAATGCCGTTAGGAAAGGTGCCGTCGGGCTCATAATGAACCTTTATAAATTCAAAAGGCAGATGTTTTTCCAATGTTTCCATTATAACACCAGCACCACCATTGCCGGGATTTGCAACGATCTTCAGCGGTTTGAGCTTATCGATATTTACGTAGGATAGTAAATGCTTGATATATTCTGGACGAACATGGACGAATCTCACCGATCCTTTTGAAGATTTTTCTTTAAACTCACCGCGCTCAGCCAATCTCTTGATATCCAACAATCCGGTGTCGCCGCTAATGGGCTTTGCACCCTCACGGACAAATTTCATGCCGTTGTAGTCCATAGGGTTGTGGCTTGCGGTGACACAAATACCGCCATCGGTGGAGTCGTTATCAAAAGTCGCAAAGTAGACCTCTTCCGTACCACATTGCCCAATATGTAGCACATCTGCTCCGGCATCGGTAATACCGTTTATAAGAGCGTTGACCAAAGACTTACTGGTCAGACGAATGTCGTGACCAACGACCACTAACTTTGCATCCAAGAAATCTACGAAAGCTCGGCCAATGTTGTAGGATACATCTTCGTTGAGCTGATCGGGTACTCGCCCACGAACATCGTAGGCCTTAAAACAGGTAATTTCAGTCATATGGGTCAGCACCATTTATTGTTTCTTGTAGATGTTTTCGTAGACAAAATTAGTAGCCTCAACAAAACCCTCAACACTGCCACAGTCAAAGCGATTTCCTTTGAACTTGTAGGCACAAACTAGGCCATTTTTCGCCTGGGTTAAAAGCGCATCAGTCAGCTGAATCTCACCATTTTTACCTGCAGGCGTGTTTTCAATAATATCAAAAATATCGGGGGTCAATATGTAGCGCCCGATAATCGCCAAATTAGTTGGGGCATCTTTTGGATCCGGTTTTTCCACCATATCGTTCACTTGATATAGATCGTCTTTCATAGCGCGGCCATCAATAACACCGAATTTGCTGATTTGGTCCTCGGGAACTTCCTGAATCGCAACAATACTGCAGCGAAACTGCTTATATATCTTTACCATCTGTGACAGAACGCCATCTTGGCCTTTTTCTGTTATGCAAAGATCATCTGAAAGCACGACACCAAATGGCTCATCACCCATCAAACGTCGGCCATTAAGAATGGCATCACCCAGACCTTTCATAGAGGTTTGGCGTGTGAAAGAAAATTTTCCTTTCTCCATAACGTCCCGAATGCTAGATAAGTATTGGTCTTTGCTGGTGCCAGCAATTTCACTTTCTAACTCGTAGTTAACGTCAAAGTGGTCTGCGATCGCTCTCTTACCTCGCCCTGTCACAAAACCCACCTCAGTCAAGCCGGCCTCTAAACATTCTTCAACACCGTACTGAACCAGTGGTTTATTTACCACGGGCAACATTTCTTTGGGCATGGACTTGGTCGCAGGAAGAAAGCGTGTACCGTAGCCCGCCACAGGAAAAAGGCATTTTTTAATCATTAATATATCCTCGAGTAGATTGCCAACGTTAGAAGACCGGATAGCGTCATTGGAGACATTACCGCAATAATTTTTATGTATATGTAGTTGTGTAATCTTATCAATAATATCACAGTGTTTACGTTATCTGTACGACAGATTGCCGCGGCTCCAATTATCACAGCAGCCATTCCTTAGATTTCCAGTGATGCTTGAGCCGTTTAGATTATTTCGTCACTGACCTGGATGGCGTCTAATTTAGCGCAGAAAGGTTAATTTTCAGAAAACCCCATCGCTCTGTATCCAACTATCGATTTTCCGGAAACTCACGACTCAACCAGCTGGAGTAATTCCGCTTAGAGTGACTCTTTCTGTTTCCCGCCAGAGTTGGTGTCCGGCTTGAAGTCGAAAAGGCGTTTGATAGCGCGCTAGACATGGAGCACAAACACAGTAAAATAGCCGATTTTCCAGCAGTTCCCTGCTGCAAAAGACTCAACGACCTGGACAAATAAGAAATACATCTATGCCAGATTCACAATTTGAACAAAAAAGCGCCTACAACAAAGATGAATTGTTAAGTTGTGGCAGAGGCGAAATGTTTGGTTCGGGCAATGCTCAGTTACCCATGCCCAACATGTTAATGATGGATAGGATTACTCATATATCCACTAGCGGTGGAGAATTTGGCCATGGCGAGATTATAGCGGAACTGGATATTCACAAAGATCTCTGGTTCTTTGATTGCCACTTTCCCGGTGACCCCGTAATGCCAGGTTGCCTAGGACTAGATGCCATGTGGCAACTAGTCGGATTCTTTTTGGGCTGGAAAGGTAACCCTGGTCGCGGCAGGGCTCTAGGGTCTGGAGAAGTAAGATTCACCGGACAGATACTACCTTCTGCAAAAAAAGTTACGTATCACATCCATCTGAAACGGGTTATAGAGCGCCGCCTTATCATGGGAATCGCCGATGGCTTGGTGGCGGTAGATGGCAAAGCCATCTATTTCGCCAAAGATTTGCGTGTCGGTTTATTTTCCAACACCAGTAATTTCTAAGATCCACCTCCGAAACTAGGCCATTGATTCCGAATAAGATAAAACGTCTTATAGAAAACACGTTATTATTCACCAAATAATATAGACATACAAATCCAGAGATATGATTATGAAACGAGCTGTAGTCACCGGTATGGGCATTGTTTCCTGTTTGGGAAATGACATCGGACTTGTTAGAGACGCACTGAAAAATGGCCGCTCTGGTATTCGTTTTAAAGAATCTTATGCAGAAATGGGACTGCGCAGCCAGATTGCCGGTAGCATTGATATTGACTTAAAAGATTACATTGATCGCAAAATATTGCGCTTTATGGGGGATGCCGCTGCCTACGCATACATCGCCATGCAGCAAGCCATCGCAGATTCCGGGCTCGATCACAACCTGGTTTCCAATGAAAGAACTGGAATTATTATGGGTTCTGGAGGCGCTTCCTCCAGAAGCCAAGTCGAAGCTGCCGATATCTTGCGTCAAAAAGGGGTTAAACGCATCGGTCCTTACCGGGTAACTCAAACCATGGGCAGTACAGTTTCAGCTTGTCTGGCGACACCGTTTAAGATCAAAGGGGTGAATTATTCTATTTCGTCAGCTTGTGCTACCAGTGCACATTGTATTGGTAATGCAATGGAACTGATCCAACTGGGGAAGCAAGATATCGTCTTTGCAGGCGGGGGCGAAGAAGAACATTGGACAATGTCATGCCTCTTCGATGCTATGGGTGCGCTCTCGACCGGATTTAACGATACCCCAGAAAAAGCTTCAAGAGCTTACGATACGAAACGCGATGGTTTTATCATCGCCGGGGGCGGTGGTTGTCTAGTAATCGAAGAATACGAACACGCCAAGGCTCGCGGAGCAAAAATCTACGGTGAAATCGTCGGCTATGGCGCCACCTCCGACGGATTTGACATGGTTGCTCCATCCGGCGAGGGGGCTATTCGCTGCATGCATCAAGCAATGGCTAACACGAAGGGCCCTATCGACTACATTAATGCTCATGGAACCAGCACCCCTGTCGGCGATGCAGCAGAGATCAGCGCCATTAAGAAAGTTTTTAGTGATCATCAAATTCCTGTTGTCAGCTCGACCAAATCCTTGACTGGCCACTCCCTTGGTGCAACTGGCGCTCAGGAAGCTATCTATTCTCTGTTGATGCTTAATGATAATTTCATTTGTGCTTCCGCCAACATTGACGATCTAGATGCAGAAGCTATGGACGTGCCAATTGCTCTTGATTATCAAGAAAGAGCACTGACTCGGGTCATGTCAAATAGCTTTGGTTTTGGGGGGACTAATGCATGCCTGATTTTCGAAAAACTGTAAAAGCTGTTGTCGCTGCAAGCGTTAAAATTAACTAACTGGTCTGGGGAAGCTGATCGTTCAGAGGTCTTATCTCGCTAAGCTTTCAAGGCGTGCTTAATTAAATCACGACTAAAATGCCTTGGTTGATTGTCTTTCTTTCCGGTCAATAAACAGCGTAATTTTCGTAGAAATCCACCAATCAATTTGAGAATCGTCGCCAGCCAAAAGTAAAACTTACCGTGATTTTTTATAAAATAGTGACGGCGCGAGTCAAACCAGTACCCAGGCACACAATCCCATTTCTTCATGCCAGTGGAAGCGGAGCCGATATGAGCTACTTTACTTTCTAGCACATAACGAGCCTTCCAACCTTGGCGGGTTGCTCGTTTAAATAGATCGGTCTCCTCAAAATACAAAAAGAAAGTCTCATCAAAGAGACCCACCTGATGAATAAGCTCGACTCGCATCATCATACTGGCACCAGCTGACCAATCGACGTCTATCGAATGCTCTGGAATACCCATTGGTACCACATATTTTTTAAGGATCCGGGTCACCGGACCGAGAGAGATTGCGCCTTCAAATTCACCTGGTACCGAGGGAAAACGGAAAGCGGTTGTATGTGGCTCTCCATCAACTCCGTAAATATAACTGCAGGCGATGCCATACTCCTTATTTTGATCAAGAAAATCGACCAGCATCTTTATTGCTTCCTTTTCGGGAAAGGCATCGGAATTAAGAACGTAGGCGTACTCTAAGTCCTGATACTTGTTTAGTGCGTAGCGAATGCCGAAATTATTACCGGCACCGAAACCACCGTTGTGACCCGACTGTAGAACTTCGACATTGTGCCAGCCCGGGGTCGAACTCTGTTGCTCCTGCTGACAAACGGTTCGTAATTTTTCTTCACTTCCATCGCCAGAGTCATTATCAACTACGATAATAGACCAATCGAAAGGTGCGTTTATTAAAGCAGCAATTGAAGCTTTGATGGAGTCTACGGCCATATCAGCCGTGCGAAAATTAAGAATGATTGCCGAGAGTTTCAAAATTTTTATCCTTAGCTAGCGGTAGCGCGAAAGTCTTTAGGTCTTACTGCGTTTACCCTGTAAAAGGCCGCTAGCAAGATTGACCTTATGTGTTAGGCACCCAAATTTATGTTTTAAATTGCTCGTCTCTTTATCCCGAGGAATAGTTCTTGCGTTTACGGGTTCGAGGATCTGCAGCTTCGATACACTGTCGCAGTTTTGCTGCCAAAACGCGAACATTAGGCTCTAAAACCATGCTGTCGTGATTGCCGGGGACTTCATAAACATCCAGTTGCCCCACATAGGGAGGCCAACCATTATCTTCGTAGATGACTTCCCGTACCGAATTAGTAATACGTCCTCCACTCAATTTGTAGTGAACATCCAGTTTCGGACGGAACAAGGTGGCGTGGATATTTAACGGTTTCATCTCGTAGCGCCCCAGTGCTTCGCGGAAAGCTAGCTCCATACGCTCTGATTGAAAGTCGTGATCCGCCTTTCCTTCATCGACTTCAGAAAAACGTTTGCGAAACTTATTGAGCTCCCACTGGTAACGATTTTTTGCCCACTCGGTGAAGTAGCCTGATCCTTTCTTGCGTATGTTTTGCCAGTGAATGGAAACGCGATCAACAGAACTTAGCGGTTCATAAAACGGCAGAGGAGTATCCAAAAGAATCATTTCACTCACTTCATGTCCCATCGCCTTCAGCTGTTTGGCAATCTCGAAGGCAGTAACGCCCCCACCAGAAAAACCACCCAGGATGAAAGGACCTTCCGGCTGTACGGTAAGCATTTCTGCAATATAGTCTTTCGCCATTTCCTCAAAGGTATCGTGAGGCGTGGAATCACCGAACAAACCGCGGGCCTGTAGTCCGTAAAATGGCCGATCATTTCCGACCAGCTGTGCCAAATGCCGTAGATTGAGCACATTACCGAACATCCCGGCCACCAGGAAAAATGGGGTGACATCACTGGATTTTGCACTGTGCATGGGAACGAGGTGGGTATAGCGAGCTTTCGGCGATTTACTACTGGCGCCCTCCTCTTCCGAACCAGTCACCAGCTCATCACCGACGCTCTCCCTAATTAAATCGGCACAGCTGGCAATGGTGGGGGCCTCAAATAAGATCGAGATGGGGTAATCAACCTCGTAAACTTGCTGGATTTTGGAAAAAAGTCGTACTGCAACCAGCGAATGGCCGCCGAGGTCAAAGAAGCTGTCCTCAATGCCAACCTGGTCCACACCCAGTAGCTCTTCCCAGAAGCCCACTAGGGTTTTTTCAATATCATCTCGCGGCGCGACGTAGTCATTATCCAGATCCGGACGAGAGAACTTAGTTTCACTTTCTTCTCTATGCAGAGAAGCCGCAGTGGCGTCGACTTCTTTGATCAAATCCTCGATATTCAAAGAAGAGACGATAACTTCTGTGGCATCGGCGTGATCCAGAAGCTCAAACATCGCCTTGGTACCTTCGGAAGGCAGAATCCCTTGAGAGAGGTTGTGCTGGAAGGCCAGTTCAGCGGGTGAAAGCTGGCGTAATTCGCCAGTACCTTTGCTAGTGGCGCCCGTTTCTTTTTCTACTTTTGCTGGCAATGCCTCGCGCGAGAAATCCACTTCGCCCGTCAGTTTTTTGATAGTTAGCTGCTTCACTTCGGCAACCACTTGACCCCGGGAGTCATACATAACCACATCGAAACTGGCAAAATCCTTATCTACACTATTGTCTTGATGATTGCGTACCCAACTGTAAACCTGTTGCGGCAAAGGTTTATAGAAGCAAAAGCTGTGGTAGGAAACCGGCACCCAAAGATTAGTTGCGCTGCCTTTATCATGGTAGCCTTTGATGAGGCCCATGGCGTAACCAGTAGCAATATCCAATAACGCTGGATGGATAGCGTAGTCCTCTAAATCCTCGGCAAACTTGTCGTGCAAGGATAAGCGAGCAATAGCTTCCTGCTCGCCGTACCGCGCGTCTCTCAGCACTTGCCAACGAGGGCCAAAGTGAAGATGGGCTTCTTGATCACTACGAATGGCTTCTACTATTTCATCGCTAGCAACTATGCCTAATCGAGTCATAACTTCTTCAAGGGGATCGACTTGTGGCGTGCTGACGCCCAACAATAAATGTGATTCAGCGTGGGTTTGCCATCCTCGATCACCTTTGACATCGGCTGTTTCAGACTGAATAGCAAAGTCATAACCACCGATAGTTTGTTGCAGTTTGACCCGGTACTGAACGGTCTCATCGTCTGGCACATAAAGGGCTTTGAGGAAAATGAGTTCCTTGATCTCAAATGGCCCACTTTCGCCACATTCAGATAACGCTGCGCGCGCCAGCTCAATATAAGCAGTACCCGGCAACAGCGCCTGTTCATTCAAAGTGCGGTGCTCATCCAACACCCATTGACTCTTTGTGGACAAATACGCGGTGAGCAGGAAGGTGTCCTGGCCATTGGCAGAGCGCGTGATACGCTTTTCAAACATGGGATGGCGAGCTTCGGTAATTTTTTCCACCAATGCACTTTGACCGTAGCCCATTTCAACTGCCGTGGCCGCCGCCATACCCACTTGGTTCCAAACGCCCCAGTTGAGCGCCAATGTGTAACCAGAATGACGGGCATTGCGCTGATGAGCATAGCTGTTCAAGAAGGCGTTTGCTGCCACATAGTCAATCTGTCCCACCGGGGCAATTACTGTACTGGTGGAAGAAAACAGCACCATTAAATCGAGATCTTTGTCGGCAAACAATTGATCGAGGACCAAAGTACCGTAGATCTTGGGTGAAAACACTTCCTCGATATCACTTTGAGACTTCATCTGAATCAAAGCGTCATTAACAATACCCGCAGCATGGATGACGCCATTGATCACATCAAACTTGGCTTCGGCTTCTGCAATCGCCTCGCGCATGCCATCGACATCGGTAACATCCGCCGAAAACACCAGTACGTCCGCTCCTAAAGCTTCCAGATCTTTAATTTTTCGAATATTTTTGCTGATAGTGTCTTGGGAATCGTGATTCTTTAACCAATCAGTCCAATGATCGCGAACGGGCAGCGGGGTACGATTGATCAAGACCAGTTTGGCTTGATAGTTACGAGCCAACTCAGTGGCCACAACATAACCGATACCACCCAGACCACCGGTGATTAGGTATACACCTTGCTGACGCAGACGGGGCTCGTGATCGCGTTTAATTTCATCGGCGGCGTAATCGTATTGCAACTGCCAGCGCACGTTATTGCGATAAGCGTAGAGGCCATTATTGGCTGGGGCATAAATTTCTTTGTGCATGAGCTCAATCAGGCTGTCGGGAATAGAGACATCGTGATTTTTGTTTCCCCAGAAAAAACCACCCCCTTCTTCGGGGAGAGGAAGATCCACATCAATGCATCGACATTGAATCGATGCAAATTCACGGGGTAATATCTTGCAGGGGCCAATCACTGTGGCTTTTTCAGGGTAAGGAACATCTTCGGTACCCACTTGCTGCATACCGTTGGTGTAGACCAGAAGCTCCAGTTCGCGATCCATTTGATCTTCATTAGCAATGGCTTGCGCCAAGAAGAACAAACTGTAAAAGCCTTTTTCTTGATTGCGATGAAAGAAACTGGAACCGGGTCGGAAGCTTTCTTCAGTAGTCAATAGCCAAAGGTGAAGTATGGCGTCTGGGAAGTTGCCTGATGCCACGAGGTCCTTAATCAAAGCAGTATATGATTCCGCGCCTAATTCAGGGGCAATTCGGTAAGAGTCATTATTGACTTTGTAATAAGCATCGCCACCAGTAACAACAATTGCCTTGTGTCCCTGGTCGCGCAGTTTTTTGACAAGTTGATCACCGATACCATTATCGTCCATGAAGACCAACCAGGTTTTTGCGCTGGTAGGTTTTGGAAGTACGCCCTGTTGTAACCACACAGGCTTGCGGAACCAGTCGTTCCATAGATCCAACTTTTCCAAAGCCGCGAACGCTTGACCATCATCCTGAGCTGGCTTGCCGGCTGCGATCCAGTATGGATTGTGTTGAAAAGCATAGGTGGGGAGAGGAACTTTGTAGCGACGTTCTTCCGGCCAGATTTTTTTAGGACAAATCGGATAGTCGACAGCCCATAGGCGGCCAAGAACGGTTAAGAAATAACTGGCATCGGGAGTTTCCTCTTGAGGATGGCGTAGTGTCGAGAATATCCGCTGAGTTGGGGCATTAGGATTTTGCTTAGTCAGTGAGCCGAGTATGTTACCCGGGCCGACTTCGAGAAAAATCCGGCCTTCCTCTTCCAGTAAAGTATTGATGCCATCCGCAAAAAATACGGTGTTGCGCAGGTGTTTAACCCAGTAGTCGGGACTGGTAGCCTCTTCATCGGTAATCCAGGTACCCGTGAAATTAGAAACAAACGGTATCTCTGGTTTATTGATTTTTATACTGCGCAAGTAGTCGCCGAATGGCTCCATGATGCCGTCTAACAACCAGGAGTGCGCAGCAATATCAATGCGAATTGATTTATTTTCTATATCCAAGGCCGTCAGCTTTTCTGAAAGCTCGGCAAGATCCGACTTGGTCCCCGAGGCAACTGATATGGTAGGGCTATTAACTACCGCCAGACATAACTTGTCGTGCAGATGGGTCTTAAGTTCTTTCGCCGGCAACTCTACGCTGAGCATACCGCCTTCGGGGACATCATCCATTAATTGTCCCCTCAACAACACCAAACCTAAAGCGTCTTCGAAGCTGAATACCCCCGCCAGACAGGCGGCGGTATTTTCACCCATGCTATGGCCAATTAAGGCGTTGGGCGTGACATCCAAAGACATCCATAGTTTAGCCAGTGCATACTCAACCATGAAAATCAGTGGCAACTGAACCGATGGCTTTTGCAGCTCGACACTGGCTGCATCTATCATTGATGGATCAGTGATATACAGCAGCTTCTTGTAGTCGTGTCCAGTTTTGTCCTGCAGTATGGTAAAGCCTTTATCCATCCACTCTTTGCATACCGATTCTGATTCGTAAAGGCCCTTGCCCATATTGACGTATTGAGCACCACCACCGGGAAACATGTAGGTGATAGACTTTTCGAGATTATCGGCAGAATGGGTAAAGACCCGGCGCTGATCCTTACTTTCCAGTAGTTCTATGGCTTCGTTAACATCGGCGCAAGCCAGAACCCGGCGATGTTCAAAACTTTCGCGCCCGGTGTAAAGGGTATAGGCCACGTCGGCCAGGTCAATTTGTGGGTTCTCGCGCAGATGACCCGCCAATTTCCCACAGTAAGCATCTAGGGATTTTCGATTTTTAGCCGATAATGTTAATAAATGGTTAGAGCGAGCATGGGGCGAGGAATCCGGTAGTTTGGGAGGTTCTTCCAGAATGACAAAAGCATTTGTACCGCCCACCCCGAGAGAATTGACCGCAGCACGCCGCGGAGTATCGCTGGTTTTCCACGAGCTGAGCTTGTCGTTCACATAAAAAGGAGAGTGAATAAAATCGATAGTGGGGTTTGGTGCTTCGTAATTGAGGCTGGGCGGAATCTCGCCGTATTCTACAGCCAAGGTGGCTTTTATAATGCCAGCGACTCCCGCCGCGGTATCCAAATGGCCAATATTAGTCTTGACCGAGCCCACACCACAAAAGCCGGTGCGCTCGGTAGTTTGGCTGAAGGCCGCCGTCAATGCCGATAGTTCGATAGGATCGCCAACTGGGGTACCGGTACCATGGCACTCTACATAACCAATCGAATCCGCATCAACATCGGCAATTTCCAAGGCCTCGGTAATTGCGTGAGCCTGACCCTCGACACTGGGTGCCAAGTAACCGACTTTATTGGACCCATCGTTATTAACCGCTGAGCCAATGATAACGCCGTGAATATGGTCGCCATCCCTGACGGCATCTTCCAGGCGCCGCAAGACAATGGCTCCAGTGCCACTGCCAAAAATTGTTCCCTTAGAGCGATGATCGAAGGCACGACAGTGACCATCTGGCGACAGGATTTCACCTTCTTTGTAGATGTAGCCCTGACCATGAGGAATTTCGATTGTCACACCTCCCGCCAACGCCATGTCACATTCCTCGCTGAGAAGACTTTGACAAGCAAGATGGGTTGCCACTGCAGAAGTAGAACAGGCGGTCTGCACATTGATGCTGGGGCCGGTGAGATTGAAGTTATAACTCACACGGGTGGAGAGAAAGTCTTTGTCATTACCGGTATGACGCAAGAGAAACATACCAACGGAATTCACCAAATCCCGATTGGTAATCAGGTTTTGGGCAAAATAGGCGCCCATCCCACAACCGGCAAAAACGCCAATAGCGCCATCAAATTTTGAGGGCACATTGCCGGAGGATTCCAACGCTTCCCAGCAACATTCGTAAAACTGTCGATGCTGAGGATCCAAGATGCCCGCTTCCTTGGGACTAAAACCGAAAAAGTCTGGATCAAAATATTCCATTTTATCCAGCGGGGCACCGGCTTTCACATACTGAGGATTCTTTAGCTCTTCGGCACTGACTCCCCGCTCTTTCAAATCTTCATCTTGATAGAATTGAACCGATTCAATTCCACCGCGAAGGTTATGCCAATATTCGTTCGGGTTACTAGCACCCGGCACTCTCACTGCCATTCCAACAATGGCAATACCGTAACCGCCAAGATCATCTAAGTCACTCATAATTTAAACGTTTCCCAATACGTGAAAGTCATCTAATTAGCCCATCAATTTTCTGTACTACAAACTTAAACTGGCCGTGTAAATAATTTCCTGATCACTTCATTACCACTCAATAAAATTTAGAGAATTTTCACGTAACTCCTTGACTTTAATGAGCTTATACTGACCATCGACTAATATTGATGATGCATCACAGTCCACACTGTCTAGCTGCCGAGTCATAGCATTCTATTCATGGCAGCATAAGAAAAATTTAATGTATCGATGGAATATCTTTTTCAGTATGCTTTTTAGAGGTATTCGAATATGAGACCAGGTCTAGGTGCTTATCAGGGCAAAATCTTATTTTATTCGCGAAGCTTACAACAACGATCTTTTATCCCGACAGGATTTGGCATCGTGTTTATTTGATACTTCATTATCCGCAAACCCACTTGGTATAAGGAATTATATGGAAGTGTAAAATGAGATTTTTTCAGCCACAAAATACTATCATTCCGTTGCGGTTGCAATTTGCGC
>JBLIHY010000023.1:0-25375 GCA_047634655.1 Cellvibrionaceae bacterium | reverse complement strand
GTTATAATTTCTTGCTTATAGCGCTTTTTTAAGGTGACCATTTTTGAATTTAATTACTCAATTGATATTTATCTTCATGCAGATTAGGAGAGAGATACTTTTAGGTATCTAAAGCCTCACCATTAGACTTGAACACACGAATTTTTCGGTTATTTTCTAAAATTTCAAATCTCACACGATCTGCCTTTTCAGTGGCAGGGTTAAAGATCGCCACGTTGGAAATTTGAATCGGCGCCTCTTTTTCAATAATCCCACCAGACTGACCAGCTTGTGGGTTGGGACGCACATGTTTTTTCACCAACTGCACCCCTGAAACCAAAGCACGACCGTCAACCATTATCTTAATGACTTTTCCGCGTTTACCTTTATCGCGACCGGCAATAACAATGACTTCATCATCACGTTTGATCTTACGCATTGTCGTTTCCTGTACCTACCCTGTTACTCTCAATAAATAATTACAATACTTCTGGAGCTAAAGAGATGATTTTCATGAATTTTACACCGCGTAGCTCACGTGTTACTGGACCAAAAATACGAGTACCAATAGGAGCGTCTTGATTATTTAAAATAACCGCTGCGTTGTCATCGAATTTAATTTTAGAGCCATCTTGGCGTCTAACACCGCTGCGAGTGCGAACTACAACTGCTTTCATTACTTGACCTTTTTTCACTTTTCCGCGGGGAATGGCCTCCTTCACGGTGACTTTGATAATATCACCTATCCTCGCGTAGCGACGGTGCGAACCACCAAGTACTTTAATACACATAACTCGACGGGCACCACTGTTGTCAGCGACTTCCAAATAACTCTGTGTCTGGATCATTGTTCAACTCCAGAGCGCCTGCTTGGTTTTTTTCGCTATTGCGATGTTACCGTGAATATTTATTCAGCAAACGTTCATCTATGAATGTTTTTATCTAAGAGCTACGCTTTATATTTGAGCTGCGCGCTCCTCCACTTTCACTAAAGTCCACGATTTTGATTTAGACAATGGACGAGACTCGGCAATAGTAACAGAGTCGCCAACGTTACAAATATTATCTTCGTCGTGGGCTTTCAGCTTTGAAGATTTACTGAGATATTTACCGTAAAGTGGATGCTTAACTCGACGCTCAACCAATACGGTAATGGTTTTATCCATCTTATCGCTAACTACCTTACCCATCAAAGTTCGAAGTGTCTTCTTTACTTGCTGCTCCATTGATCAGTTACCTGCTTTCTTTTCTGTCAAGATAGTCTTAATGCGAGCAATCTGACGACGTGTTTGCTTGAATAAATGCGTCTTAACTTCTTGGCCAGAACTTACTTGCATACGAAGTTTGAATCGCTCATCTAGGTTCGATAACAATTCATCATTTAGCTCTTGTACGGTCTTTTCACGCAACTCTGAAGTTTTCATTACATCACCGAACGTTTTACGAATTTAGTACCCAAGGGCAGTTTAGCTGCTGCCAAAGCAAATGCCTCGCGAGCCACATCTTCACTAACCCCTTCCATCTCGTAAAGCATTTTTCCTGGCTGAATCTGGGCTACCCAGTACTCCACGTTACCTTTACCTTTACCCTGACGAACTTCAAGCGGCTTATTAGTGATTGGCTTATCGGGGAATACGCGGATCCATATTTTGCCACCACGCTTTATATGTCGAGTCATAGCTCGACGCGCGGCTTCAATTTGTCGGGCGGTGATCCGGCCGCGACCCATAGCTTTGAGACCATACTCGCCAAAGCTCACTTTGGAGCCTCGCTGAGCCAAACCTCTATTGCGACCTTTCTGCATCTTGCGAAACTTAGTGCGCTTTGGCTGTAACATTTTTCATTAACCCTTGTCGAAGCGAAGCAAACAGTACTATCTAGCCCTAGAGGTTTTTCTCTTAGGCAACTCCATCTCTTCTACGTCACCGATGACTTCACCTTTGAAAATCCAGACTTTTACTCCCAGAATTCCGTAAGTAGTAGAAGCTTCAGAAGTCGAATAATCAATATCGGCACGAAGAGTATGCAAAGGTACACGGCCTTCTCGATACCATTCACTACGGGCAATTTCAGCACCACCCAAACGACCACCAACTTGAATCTTGATACCCTCTGCACCTTGGCGCATAGCATTCTGTACTGCGCGCTTCATGGCGCGACGAAACATGACTCTACGCTCCAATTGACTAGAAACACTGTTTGCAACTAATTTAGCATCTAAATCTGGCTTTCGAATTTCTTCAATATTTACATGTACGGGCACACCCATTTGCTTTGATATGGTGGAGCGAAGCTTTTCAATATCTTCTCCCCTCTTACCAATCACAATGCCCGGACGAGCAGTATGTATAGTTATGCGGGCAGTATTAGCCGGACGCTCAATATCTATCCGACTGATAGACGCGTTGGCCAGAGTGCTTTGAATGAACTCACGTACTTTCAAGTCTGCATGTAGCTTGCTGGAATAATCATTATCGGCATACCAAATAGATGTATGCTTTTTAATAATACCCAGGCGAATTCCAGTCGGATGTACTTTTTGACCCATAATTTTTGCTCTTAAATACCAGTCTTTTCTGTTTTACTTAATCATCAGCAACTTTGACAGTTATGTGACAAGATCGCTTTAAAATTCGATCGGCTCGACCTTTTGCTCGGGCACGAATCCGCTTCATCGTAACACCTTCATCGACGTAGATTGTAGATATTCGCAACTCGTCTACGTCAGCACCTTCGTTTTGTTCTGCGTTGGCGATAGCACTTTCCAACAATTTTTTGATAATGACGGCGCCTTTCTTGTTACTAAAAGTCAAAAGGTCTATTGCCTCAGAAACATGCTTGCCGCGGATTTGATCGACAACAAGTCGAGCTTTTTGCGACGACATATGGGCGCCAGTAAGTTTTGCCGATACTTCCATTGCTAAACTGCCTCAGCGTTTTACTTTTTTATCAGCCACATGGCCTCTGAAAGTTCGCGTTATCGCAAACTCACCAAGCTTGTGACCAACCATTTCTTCGTTGACAAGAACCGGGACGTGTTGACGACCATTATGTATAGCTATGGTCAGACCGACCATATTTGGCACAATCATGGAGCGACGCGACCAAGTCTTGATAGGACGACGGTCATTTTTTTCGGCTGCAACTTCGACCTTCCTCATTAAATGAAGATCAATGAACGGGCCTTTTTTCAGTGAACGCGGCACAGCTTTTCCTCAAAATTCCAGTTTAATATTATCAATGAACTATTTTTTCTTACGACGACGAACAATCATTTTATCAGTACGCTTGTTTTTACGCGTCTTATAGCCTTTAGTTGGCGTGCCCCAAGGGCTGACCGGATGACGACCGCCAGAGGTGCGGCCTTCACCACCACCATGCGGGTGATCTACAGGGTTCATCGCGACGCCGCGGACGGTCGGTCGCACACCGCGCCAACGGGAGGCACCAGCCTTGCCCAGAGAACGCAAAATATGCTCATTATTAGATACTTCTCCTAGGGTAGCACGACATTCGCACAACACTTTTCTCATCTCACCGCTACGCAAACGTAAGGTGGCATAAGAGCCTTCACGTGCGACGAGCTGAACAGATGTACCCGCGGAACGTGCCAGCTGAGCACCTTTGCCAGGCTTTAGCTCCACACAGTGAACCGTACTACCCACAGGAATGCTTCTTATCGGCAAAGTATTACCTACTTTGATAGCTGCACTATTGCCCGATTCAACTTTATCCCCAGCGGAAACGCCTCTCGGAGCAATAATATAGCGACGCTCGCCATCGGCATAGCATATCAAAGCAATGTGCGCACTGCGATTAGGATCATACTCTAACCGCTCGACCACTGCTGGAATACTATCTTTGTTGCGTTTAAAATCGACTTTTCGGTAGTGCTGCTTGTGCCCGCCCCCTATATGGCGAACAGTAATACGACCATTGTTGTTACGACCACCAGAACTGGACTTTTTTTCCAACAAAGGGGCGTAAGGATCGCCTTTATGTAGCTCAGGATTGACTAAGTTGATAACAAAGCGACGACCCGCTGATGTCGGCTTGCACTTTAACACTGCCATTTGTTACATTCCCGTTGCAAAATCGATGTCGTGACCTTCAGCCAACTTTACGTAGGCTTTTTTCCAATCACTCTGTTTACCTACACCAAAGCGAGTACGCTTGGTTTTTCCCTTTACTACTGAAGTCCTAACGAACTCAACCTTTACGTTGAACCGCTTTTCTACAGCAGCTTTTATCTCGGGCTTGGTGGAATCTTTTAAGACTTTAAATACGAATTGCCTAGCAATATCTGCCTGGAGTGTCGCCTTTTCAGACACAACAGCAGCTAGCAAAACTTTGTATAGACGCTCCTGATTCATGCTAACGCCTCTTCAATCTTTTTTAATGCAGGGGCAGTGACGATCACTTTTTCAAAAGCAATTAAACTCACAGGATTAATTGTTTTTGCCTCAAGCACATCTACTTTGTGAAGATTCCGGGAAGCCAAATGAAGCTTTTCTTCGAAATCTTGAACAATAATAAGTGCTTCAGAAATATCGTATGTACCCAGCAAGCTAACTAGCTCTTTGGTTTTAGGCTCAGATAATTCGATCGCCTCAACAACTATTAGACGATTTTGACGCACTAACTCAGAAATGATGCACCTTAAAGCCGCACGGTACATTTTTTTGTTAACTTTCTGATCATGATCACGCGGCTGGGCTGCGAAAGTTACACCACCGCCCCGCCAAATAGGGCTGCGAATAGTGCCCGCACGAGCGCGGCCGGTACCCTTCTGGCGCCAGGGTTTCTTACCTCCACCAGACACTGCAGAACGATTCTTTTGTGCCTTAGTGCCTTGTCGGCCAGAGGCCTTATGAGCAACCACGACCTGATGAACCAGATCTTGATTAAAAGCTTTGCCGAAAGTGGCTTCGGATACTTCAATTGCAGTCTTGCCGCCATCTGAAGCTAAAATATTTAATTCCATCTAATCATAGCTCCCATTAAGCTCTAGCTTTGATCGCTGGACGAACAATAATATCGCTACCCGGCGCACCAGGGACAGCCCCCTTGATGAGCAATAGGTTACGCTCTTGATCTATACGCACCACTTCTAGATTCTGAGTGGTTACTTGCCTGGATCCCATATGGCCCGCCATCTTCTTCCCCTTGAAAACGCGACCGGGAGTCTGACATTGGCCTATCGAACCAGGTGCGCGATGCGAGATTGAATTACCGTGGGTAGCGTCTTGCATTTGGAAGTTCCATCTCTTAACACCGCCCTGAAAACCTTTGCCCTTGGAAGTCCCTGTGACATCAACCTTTTGACCTGCTGCGAAAGACTCTACTGTCATCTCGCCGCCGAGCTCAAAGACATTACTGGTGTCGTTCCTCAGTTCCCAGAGACCTCTGCCGGCCTCGGTATTAGCTTTAGCAAAATTACCAGCTTGTGATTTTTTAACTCGGGAGGACCGACGCGAACCCACTGTGAACTGTACAGCGCTGTAACCATCCGTATCAATATTTTTAATTTGTGTGATGCGGTTGGGTTCGACCTCGATGATCGTTACCGGAATGGAAGTACCATCTTCCACAAATATTTGTGTCATGCCGCATTTGCGGCCGACCAGACCAATTGTCATTACTTAAACCTCTAAGAGTGTACGGGGCTTCTAGCTCTGCTCGACTTTAGTTGACGAAGAGACCCGCTATGGCTGCCTGTTTCAAGGCATTACACATTTCCCGCCAATTGGCAGGGGCGCGAACACGATGAAGCTCACGCTAATACATAGTTACAATTAAATTTAAATTGGCAACTACCGGGCTTGTGAATTCACAAGTCCAGCAGAAATCAACCTAACGAAATTTGAACTTCAACACCTGCAGCTAAGTCTAGCTTCATCAGTGCATCAACTGTTTTTTCGGTAGGCTCCACGATGTCTAATAAGCGCTTGTGTGTGCGAATTTCGTACTGGTCACGAGCATCTTTATTAACGTGTGGAGAGACCAAAATCGTAAAACGCTCTTTACGGGTCGGCAGGGGAATTGGTCCGCGAACCTGAGCACCGGTTCGACGAACTGTCTCAACAATCTCTCGTGTCGACATGTCGATTAACTTGTGGTCAAAGGCTTTCAAACGGATGCGAATACGCTGACTCTGCATATCAACCAAATTCCTTAAGATCTTGAAGAGCAATCAGGGAAACCAAAAACTGCGTTGCCCCCTCGAAAATGAGGCGCAATTATATGGATGACCCAGCAGGGCGTCAAGCACAAAACCATGGTTTTTTAATAAGTTATCGTTAATTAAATTCGTCTCGGCATCTACCAGACCGAATATCTGTCGTTAATTAGGAGAAATATAGTCGTTATCGAGCCCTCCAAGAAGCAGATAATCCGTCAAAAATGCTTGGGATTTCACGGTGTCGCTTACAAATCAAAAGATGAGATTTTGAGCTTGCTCCCGCAAGCCTTTGATTTATCTATAGAAAATAGAACCTCGCTGCTAGAGTCATCCTTGCAGGCGTTGTCACGCAAGGATAGGCGCGAACTTATATCGCTAGATTCTCGAGCAAGAACCAGGAAAGCTGCCTGAAAGTCAGTGGATAGCTTAAATTACGACTGAAACATTTTGTTTAAGAAAGCTTGGGCTTGTTTAAACAATTAACTCTGCCTATCATGTTTGGCATTTTAAGATGAGCTTCGAGAGGAAATTATGAGCAACGACATCATCCATGTTACCGATGCTAGCTTCAGCGACGAGGTACTGAATGCAAAAATACCTGTTTTAGTTGATTTCTGGGCGGCTTGGTGTGGGCCCTGCAAAATGATTGCCCCCATACTTGACGAGCTCTCCGTGGAATACAAAGGTAAAATCAAAATCTGCAAAGTAGATGTCGATGAAAACACTGACATTATGAAAAAATTCGATATTCGCGGCATACCCACGCTGAAAATTTTCAAAAATGGCGAAGCGGCGGCAAATACAGTTGGCGCACGCTCCAAACAAGAACTGCAGAAGTTTATCGACGATAGCATCAAAGAGAGCAACTAAAATTCCTGAATATCGAGCATCGATGGCTTCTTGCAAACACGAATGCCACATACTTAAGGTTATTTAGTTAACGCATGACAGAGTCAAAGATTGAGATCTCAGGAAATAAAAATAATAGGATCTCTTCCGCGAAAAGCTACTTATCGTCCTTCGGCCCGACCATAAGCAGCCGTCACAACAGCTGTCGCATCTCGATGCCTTTCTCTGCCATAAAAGATTTGGCCTCTGGCACTGAATATTCGCCAAAGTGAAAAATACTGGCGGCCAATACGGCGTCAGCTTTACCCAGAAGGATACCGTCAACTAGATGCTGGAGGCTGCCAACCCCTCCCGAAGCAATCACAGGAACCGGTACTGCGTCGCTAATTGCGCGAGTGAGACCCAGGTCGAAACCACCCTTGGTGCCGTCTTTGTCCATACTTGTTAATAGAATCTCACCTGCGCCGTAGTGCGCCATTTTCACCGACCACTCTACTGCATCGATACCTGTAGGTCTTCGACCACCGTGCGTAAAAATTTCCCAACGGGCAGGTTCATTTCCTACACTCGCCCGCTTGGCATCAATAGCCACTACCATGCACTGCGAGCCGAAACGTTCTGCAGATTCTTTGACAAATTCTGGATTAAAAACCGCTGCCGAGTTAATAGCAACCTTGTCGGCGCCCGCACTCAACATCACTCGAACATCTCCCAGAGTGCGTATGCCACCGCCGACAGTCAGCGGAATAAATACCTCTGAAGCTATAGCCTCTACCGTGTGCACAGTAGTCTCACGGCCTTCATGCGTGGCGGTAATATCGAGAAAAGTGATCTCGTCTGCGCCCTGATCATCGTAGCGCTTGGCGATTTCTACCGGGTCTCCGGCATCGCGGATATCGACAAACTGAACACCTTTGACTACGCGGCCACAATCGACATCGAGACAGGGAATCAAGCGTTTTGCCAAGGGCATAGGAAAACCTTATTTTTCAGACATTAAGACTTCGCCAAGATAACAGCTTGGCCACTAAAAATTCACTGGTCGCAGTATTCTTGGGCAGCCCTCAGATCGAGTGCACCTTCATAGATTGCTCGCCCGGTGATTGCGCCAATAATGCCTTGGTGCTCCTGAGCATTTAACGCTTTGATATCCTCAAGATTGGTAATACCGCCAGAAGCAATAACTGGAATGGATGAAGCTCGCGCCATCGCCACGGTCGCTTCGACGTTAACGCCCTGCATCATGCCATCGCGGGCGATATCCGTGTAGATAACCGTGGTGACACCATAACTTTCAAACTGCTTTGCTAGATCCGTTGCCTTAACTTGAGAAACCTCTGCCCAGCCATCAGTTGCCACCAAGCCGTCTTTCGCATCCAGACCAACAATAATTCGGTGGGGAAACTGTCGGCACATTTCAGCCACGAAAGTGGGGTCTTTGATCGCTTTGGTGCCCAAGATAACGTAGCGGACACCTTCCATCATATAGCGTTCAATAGTATTGCCGTTGCGAATACCGCCGCCGACTTGCACGGGTAGATTGGGAAACGCTTTGACGATTTCGGTGATAACGCCACCATTGATTGGCTCTCCTGCGAAGGCGCCATTGAGATCTACCAGATGCAGACGACGACAACCCTGATTCACCCACTGGCGGGCAAAATCGACTGGGTGATCGCCAAACACCGTCGAGTCATCCATTAAACCTTGACGAAGCCGCACACATTGACCATCTTTCAGATCGATAGCAGGGATCACTAGCATCGCTTTATCCTCGAAGGAAGCCTCGGTCCGCACATATCGAAATCAACGTTTGAAAAATTAGGTAACATCGCCACTCCAATTAATAAAATTTTTTAATAACTGCAACCCTGCCGCGTGACTTTTTTCTGGATGGAACTGCGTTGCAAACAAGTTTTTATGGCTAATAGCGGCGGCAAAAGGTAGAGAATACTGACAGCGACCGGCAACTTGTTCCAAGTTGCGCGCCGATACGTAGTAACTGTGGACAAAATAGAAATAACTGTTGTTTTGTATACCGTGCCACAATGGATGATCCAGGGTTTGCTCGACCGTATTCCAACCCATATGAGGAACTTTTAAACGGTCCCCTTGCGAGTCCTGCAAACTGTCGCCGAAAAATTTGACATCGCCTGGCAACAAGCCAAGCCCCCTGACACCCCCATTCTCTTCGCTGTGGTCAAGCAACACTTGCATACCGACACAAATGCCTAATAGCGGTTTACCCTGGGCGAGTAAACTTGGTACCAGCTTATCGAAGTTAAGACGCCGAATTTCCGCCATGCAGTCGCGAATGGCGCCAACCCCGGGAAAGATCACCCGATCGGCGCTCAAAATATATTCCGCTTGATCTACAATCCGAATATCACTGTCTGGGGAGATATGCGCCAGTGCACTGGCTACGGAGTGCAAGTTGCCCATGCCGTAGTCAATAATCGCGACGGAAGACTTAGTCATTTCTGAGGAATCATTATAGAGCTGTTATCGACAATAAAATCGAGATCAGTGAAAGTGGGGAAAGCGGAAAGGCAACAACAAATGTGTTGACCTTAACGACTGATTGCTCGGTGCAACACACTAGAGACAACCCTTTGTCGAGGGCACCAACCCAGCCATTCTTGAATCCATCTCCAGTGCCATACGCAACGCGCGCCCGAAAGCCTTGAACACCGTTTCAATTTGATGATGAGCATTGTGGCCGCATAAATTATCAATATGCAGCGTTACTTGGGCGTGATTGACAAATCCTTGAAAAAATTCTCTGAATAGCGAGACATCGAAGCTGCCGAGACGCTCTTGAGTGAGCTTAACATTCATGAATAACCCAGGGCGGCCCGAGAAATCAATGACCACTCGCGACAGGGATTCATCCAGGGGCACGTAAGCGTGACCATAGCGGCGGATACCATTTTTATCGTGCGCCGCCTCGTGAACTGCCTGGCCAAAAGTGATGCCAATATCCTCGACACTGTGGTGATCATCAATATCCGTGTCGCCTTCGCATTCCACTGAAAGATCAATTAAGCCATGGCGGGATATTTGATCCATCATGTGCTCAAGGAAGGGAATGCCAGTATCGAAACTGGACTGGCCTCGGCCATCTAAGTTCAAATCGACACGAATTTTTGTTTCCAAGGTATCGCGATAAACGCTGGCGGCGCGTCCAGACATGAAATTCTCCAGCAAACATATCCCTAATTAAGGGATTTTAATTTTGTGAACCACTCTAAAACAGTGGTCGTGAGATCTGCGACTCTCCGGCCCGATGAAGACCTGGGGAGCTTGATGCATCAAACATCAATTTCAACTGACCAGTTCGATGATTACTTCACTATCGATGATCTCCCACTTTTTAGCAGGAAAACCGCGGGCGAAGTGAAGTAACAAATATACTCGACCAGCTTTAGAACAGACGTGTTGATCAAAATATCGACATTATAGTGAAAGTCACAGCGATCATACATATAGATTTTTGATCTCAAATTATTTTACTTTTTGTCTAATAATCCAATAATTAAGATAGGTGCGAAGAATACCCTAAATTTCAGCTCTCTAGAGACACCACGCGAAGCTTGTCGCATCTTGCTCTCGCTACTTAAAGCGCGTCCCTGCAAGCAACGTAGAACGCACAGCAAGTATTTACAGTCTATTTGAAACTTCAGGTTATTATTTATTCTCGACTCAGTAGCAATGGCATCAACTACATAATTGTCCAACTGATTAGAACCTAGGATCTGTTTTTCAATGAGATCCACCCGTGAAACTCCCAAAACGCTCTCATATAGCGGATAATGGTTTTACTTATCTCAAACTAAAAGTTATTAACTCAAAAGATGGATGACGTGAGCCAAACTTCCGATTTATTAGCATTCGACGATTTTTGTGATCTATTATTGCCGTCTGGCGCACTCAACAGCCCCGCTGAATTACATGGACTGCTCTGCGGAAAGCTTTGCGGTGGAGCACAGCACAGCGAGGAAAAATGGCAGAAACTTGCCTGGGAGCTGTTAGATACCACCGAACCGCCGGATCCAGAGGCACTGGAGCAAACGATGACTCTGCTGAAAACCACCCAAGACCAGCTAGGCTCTAGAGATTACCATCTACAGCCTTATTTACCCGAGGACGATAGCGATCTAGACCAACGCGTCGAAGCGCTTTCACAGTGGTGCCATGGCTTTTTAAGTGGATTTGGCAGCGCGGGCATTGATCCCAACACACAATTTTCTTCTCTACATGCCGATGCGCTCCGCGATTTGGCGGCTATCGTCCAGGCAACAGTGGATAACAGTGACAACGAATCGCCAGAACAGCAAGAGACGAATTATTTTGAGCTAGTCGAGTATGTGCGGATGGTAGCTATGAGCTTTTACGAAGATCATCAACTAGCAACGGTTAAGCCAGTGCAGACAAAGAGCGCTGACTACGGACACAAGTTACATTAATTATGCCCCACAAGACGATACCCAAATCCGAATTCTCCCGTCGTCGTCAGGCGCTGATGGAACACATGGAGCCCGACAGTATCGCCATACTACCATCGGCTGAACCCAAGATACGCAATCGCGATACCGATTACCCCTACCGGCAAGACAGTGATTTTTACTATCTGAGCGGTTTTCCTGAGCCGGAGTCTGTGTTGGTTCTTGCGCCGGGGCGTGAGCACGGTGAAAGCATCCTATTTTGTCGAGACCGCGATCCACTGCGGGAAACATGGGACGGTTATCGCGCCGGGCCCGAGGGGGCCTGCCGACAATATCGTATGGACGATGCTTTTCCAATTAGCGATATCGATGACATCCTTCCTGGATTGATGGAAGGCCGCCAGCGTCTGTATTACTCTCTGGGGCGTAACCAGCACTTTGACCAACAGGTTATGAGCTGGGTTAATAGTCTTCGCGCCATGGTTCGTTCCGGCGCCGCCCCTCCAGGAGAATTTCTCTACCTAGACCATCTTCTTCATGAGCAACGCTTGTTTAAACGCACTGCCGAGCGCGACATCATGCGCCAAGCGGCGGCGATATCGGCTGAGGCCCACTGTCGCGCAATGCGAGCATGCGAGCCCGGCATGTACGAATATCAGTTAGAGGCTGAGATTTTGCACGCCTTTGCTCAGTCGGGCGCTCGCTTTCCAGCCTACAATTCCATTGTGGGCAGCGGGAAAAACGCTTGTATTCTGCATTACGTAGATAATTGTCGGCAAATGAAAAACGGTGATCTGGTGTTGATTGATGCCGGCTGTGAGTTGGAAAATTATGCCTCTGACATCACTCGGACTTTTCCAGTTAACGGCAAATTTTCTCCAGAACAGAAGGCTATTTATCAACTGGTTCTGGACGCCCAGGACGCTGCCATTGAAGCGGTGAAGCCCGGCAATCACTGGAATGATCCCCACGAAATATCCGTACAGGTAATTACTTCTGGGCTGGTGGAATTAGGCTTACTCAAGGGCGATGTGCAGGACTTAATCGAGCGGGGAGAATACAAACGATTTTACATGCATCGCATCGGCCATTGGTTGGGTATGGATGTTCACGATGTCGGCGATTACAAGATCGATGGCCAATGGCGTCTGCTAGAAGCAGGTATGGTAATGACTGTTGAGCCAGGCATTTACATTGCACCGGAAGATAATGATGTGCCCAAAAAATGGCGCGGTATCGGGGTGCGCATTGAAGATGATGTACTCATCACTCGGGATGGCTACGATATTTTATCGGCAGATGTTCCCAAAACAGTAGAAGACCTAGAACATTTGATGCGCAACAATCACAAGCATTAATAGCAGCAAGGCAAGATCAATGTCGATGAACGTATCCCAAAAAAACAAGGCGGAAAGAAAGGGAGTTAACACAGAAATTGTTATTGTCGGAGGCGGCATGGTAGGCATCAGTCTGGCACTGCTGTTGGAGCACTCCTCCATTCCTTGTTCAGTTACCCTCATCGAGCAAACATCCCTCCCGGAGTCAGACGCCCCCCTGCAATCGCAAACCAGTTTCGATGAGCGCTCCACCGCGCTGAGCGCTACTAGCGCCGCCTTATTTGAACACCTCGGGATTTGGGAAAAACTATCGCACAGAGCAACGGCCATCAACACCGTTCATGTCTCCGACAAAGACCATTTTGGGGGATTGACGCTGACGGCGGAGGAATTCCATCTCCCGGCTTTAGGCTACGTACTCCCCAACCGTTGGATGGGACAAGTGTTGGCACAATCTCTCAGGAATCTCCCCATCAAAGTTGTAACGCCTGCGAAAACCTTATCTGCCAATGCAGTAAGTGGTGGCTACGAAATTGTGATAGAGACAGGGGGCGCACGACAAACACTCACCCCAGATTTACTCATTATTGCCGATGGAGCCGACTCGCCGTTGCGCACGATTCTCGGTATTGATACAAAAATCCATGATTACGGGCAGTCGGCTCTGGTCGCTAACGTTTCCCTGGATCGGCCTCACCAAGGCGTGGCCTACGAACGCTTTACTTCCGAAGGCCCCCTGGCTTTGCTGCCACTACCCGACTGGCAGGGCCAGCACCGCGGGACCGTAGTTTGGACGCTAAAAGATCCAGATGCAGCAAGATCGCTGACTAGAGGCGAGTTAACTCAAGCTCTGCAACAGACTTTTGGTTATCGAGCGGGGATTATCTCAGCCATGGGAGAATACTCCATTTACCCGCTACGCCTTGTCGAGGCGAATGAGCAAGTGCGCTCTCACCTGGTCGTTATGGGTAACGCCGCACATTTCATCCATCCTGTTGCTGGCCAGGGTTTTAATCTGGCCCTGAGGGGTTGCCAATGCCTAGCTACCGTCCTGCAAGCACCTAATGGTACAGAAGCTTTTGGCTCTTTTACTCAATTAAATACTTACTTGAATAGACAGATTCACGATCAACGATTAACTATTGATCTCACTAATCATCTGGTGAAACTATTTTCTACCCGATCTGCATTCCATTCCATGGTTCGCCAGCTGGGCCTGATAGGGATGAATTTTCTATCGCCGATAAAAGGCCAGTTCGGCCAAATAATGATTGGGGTGCGCTGATGTCGGAATCCCCACTTGAATTGGAATGCGATATTGCCATTGCCGGGGCGGGAGTGATCGGCGCGGCTTTCGCCGCTCTGTTACTGAAAAAATGTCGGAATAGAACTCTGAGTGTTGTACTGATCGACCAAAATGATGTGCCGCAAACTCCGGACCTCCAGGCTCAACCACCCTACTTTGATCCTCGAGTAATGGCTCTGTCACAACATTCCATCAGTATTCTGAACGAAATCGGCATCTGGTCCGGCCTCGAAGCTCAGCGCGTTTGCCACTATCAGCATATGGTAGTTTGGGACGATGAAGGTACTGGCCATATCGAGTTCAGTGCACAGGAACTCAATCAGTCTTACCTAGGAGTCATCGTTGAAAACAGCCTGTTAATAAATGAACTACGGGCCTGTCTGCATAAGAGCGAAGCTGTAACAGTTATTCGTCATCAATCTATTGTCACTGTAGAGACGATCGCTACAGATAATATCGAGAAAAAGCGCCTGGTTTTATCCGATGGGACCAAGATCAAGGCAGATCTGGTTATCGCCGCCGACGGGGCTCACTCTACTATTCGGCGTCAACTCAACATGCCAATCCGCTCCTGGGAATATGGACACAATGCCATCGTAACGAGTGTCGAGTGCGAACACTCTCACCAAAATACAGCTTGGCAAAGCTTTCTGCCGACCGGACCTCTGGCCTTCCTACCCCTGGGAGATGCCTCGGAGAAATACTGCTCAATCGTCTGGTCGGTGGAAACCGAGGTAGCTGAGCATTTAATGGCTCTAGAGGACCAAGAATTCAAACAGCAGCTGGGCAAAGCTTTCGGTTGGCGTCTCGGAGAGATTGTTCAAGTTGACCGGCGAAGAAGCTTCCCACTTGTACAACGCCACGCGATTGATTACGTCGCCCCCCAGGTTGCATTGGTAGGCGATGCGGCGCACACTATACATCCGTTAGCTGGCCAGGGAGTAAACCTAGGTTTCTTCGATATTCAAGCTCTGGTCATGGAAATTGAGCGCGCCTTAGAGCGCCGTCTTGCGCTAACCGATCCTTCTATTCTCCGTCGTTACCAGCGCCATAGAAAAAAACATAATTTAGAAGCTATGTTGATTATGGAAGCATTAAAGCGACTCTTTGGCCACCGCGACCCGGTTATTCGCTGGGCGCGAAATACAGGTTTGAACCTGGTTAACCGTTCTAAAATAACCAAACACTGGCTAGCAAAGCAGGCAATGGGATTATAAATATGAGACTTCGGCATAATTTGAAATTTCGTCCTAAAAAATGCTAAATCGGCGCGATATTTTATAAAATATATATAGGCAAAAATCCGACATCGAGCAGAGATCGCATCTGTTTTACTTGGCACAAGCACTAAATGAAAAGAGCATTAAATGGCATTGGATCCTAACGAAAAAAAGGCACAATCCCTTCGGCGAGGACTCATCTTGTTATTGATGGGCCTCCAGTTGGTTACCGTTTTACTCATACTATCTATAACATACCTTTCAACTAGCCTCGGTATCGATCAGCAGCTCTCTCAGCTGCTCGATAACTCGCTGGATAAATCCAGAAGATATACCCAGAGTTTTCTGGAAAAAGCTTACAGCCCCGTAAAACTTAGCGGGCAATTACTTGCGAATAATGTATTCGAACTAAATGAAAACACAGAACAGTTGGAAAGCTACTTTATCTCTCAACTAGAGGCGAATCCGGAGACAACAAGTATCTATTTCGCCAGTGCGCGGGGTGGTTTCTACTCCGTTAGCCGCGGCAAGCAGAGCGGTTTTGTTAGCCAGATTATCGGAAGTGGACTCGACGAAGATGTTGACCAGAATAATTCTTTGAATGCAGTGGAATTAGACCAGGATCCGGGAGACGGATTGTGGTTTCAAGAAGAAACTTGGTATCAAAAAGCCGTTAGTGAAGGGAATTTGATCACGACAAATCTAAATGTTGTCGGTTCTTCGATATCACCGGAAATAACCGTAGCCACTCCAGTTTACGACGAAAATGGCAATTTACTGGGTGTCACTGGCGCGGACGTACAGCTCCTCAGCTTATCAGAGTTTTTATCCTCACTTGAAAAAGTCGAATCGGTTTCTCTCTTCATATTCTCAGACTCGGGAAACATGATTGCCGCACCCGAAATACTGACAAACCCACATTTATCGAACTTGGAAAGCTCAGATGTTGCCGATAGCAACAAAGATGTATTGTCCATCGAAAGGCAAGCGGTTGCTCTCTTTGAGTCCTTAGCCAAAACTGGCAATGGCAAAACAGCACCAGAAAATATTCGCCACGATGGCCAGAGCTACCGCTTAGAGTACCTACCTTTTGACGCGCAGGGTGGCCTGAAGTGGACTGTAGGTGCCTATGTATTGGAAAATAGCTTCCTTGCTCAAATACGCCATGGGGAAAGCCGCAACGCCCTTATCGCATTATTGATATTGGCGGTGTCTTTGGCGATTGGATGGGTGCTGATACGCCGCACCTGGCAACCTTTTGAACGCTTCTTTCACGATGTGATCACTGATCAATTAACTAATTTATTCAACCGTCGCTTTTTGGAGAATATTGGCTCGAAGATGTACATTCGTATGCTACGCAATCAACACGATGTCATTTCTATTGCGGTTATTGATCTAGACTCGTTCAAAAAAATCAATCAAGAATTCGGTAACTCGGTCGGCAATCGCGTTTTAAAGGAGTTTGCTAATTTTCTGACCCAAACCCTGAGCCAAGAAGACATTATCACTCGTTACAGCGGTGATACTTTTGTAGTTATATTTCCCGGAAAAAACAATGAGTCGGCAATTTCCATCATGAATCGTTTACGTAAAAAGCTGGATGCCTGGCCCTTAGCCATTGATGATCTACTTATCCGGGTCACCTTCAGTGCTGGAGTAGAGACTATTGATGAAAGCACACAAATCGCCGACGCTGCCTTCACTGATTTTATTGAAGTCGCTAGAAAAGCTATGCGAAATGCCAAAAATAAGGGGCGCGACCGCATAATCTCGGCAAACTTAAGCAATATTCAGATAAAAACTGAAGGTACTTGATTGCTTATTTTATGCTAAAAATCTACTGTGCAAGATATTTTCGTGGTTATCGAACTTACCTTGCATCCTAAGCTAATCTCTCCAAGCAAGTGAAAAATATGTGAGAAATAACGCACAGTGTAATCCGAAATGGACTACATACCGCATCCACCGATTTTTGATACTATCGAGCCATACACGGAAGTATTGACATTGGATGTCTATTTAGAGGTCATGAAGACCAGAGAGAATAGTAATATTCTCGTATCACAGGATGTGATGCACTCAGCCCGGCTTATACCAATAAGCCGGGCTTTTCTTTAAACGCTCACTACGTTCTGGGCAATACACAACCAAAACCTCGATACGGTTGATCTAGCGTCAAGCAAGTTTGCCTAACTATTTTTCACAACTAGTCTGACACCTTGTCGCGTGTGAATACCCATTGAGTATCACAGGATAATTCTTTGCGATAACCGTAACCCTGCCAATCAAAGCATTTCAACTGATCTGCATGGGTAATAGCTTTCTCAATAGCGTAAGCGCTCATCAGCCCTCGAGCTTTCTTGGCATAAAAACTAATAATTTTGTACTGACCGTTTTTGAAATCTTTAAATACTGGTGTGATAATTTCTGCATCGAGTCGCTTGGGATTTATCGCCTTAAAATATTCTTGAGACGCTAGATTGATGAGCATTTTGCTATTGAGATTCCGCAACTGCTGATTTAGACCTTGGGTAATCTGCTCCCCCCAAAAACTATAAAGATCTTTACCGCGAGAATTAGTCAACTTTGTCGACATTTCCAGTCGATATGGCTGCATCAGATCGAGTGGTCTTAGTAGTCCATAAAGCCCTGAAAGAATGCGCAGGTGTTTTTGAGCAAAAGTTAACTCGTTGGTATCGAAAGATTGTGCATTCAGCCCAGCATAGACATCACCTTTGAACGCCAACAGTGCTTGCCTGGCATTTTTCTGAGTAAAAGGGCGACACCATTGTTGATATCGATCGTAATTCAATATTCCCAACTTATCGCTGATACCCATGAGTCTGGAAATATCCTGGGGAGCCTGTTGTCGCAAAACTTCAACCAAGATTTCGGAATCTTCCAACATCGCCGGTTGAGTTGACTTTTTTGCAGTCAATGGTGTTTCGTAATCCAGTGTTTTTGCAGGCGAAATAACGATTAACATAGGCTATTGTTCTGGTTGAGGTTATTTACTAATCCAGCGCGGCCATCTAGGCAGAAGCAGATCAGTCCTGTCGGACGCCACCACTTATACAAAAATTTTCGTCGATGAGATTTCATACATGTTCAGATTTTTGACAGCTATTTGCGTTTTTTTGATACTAGCAAGTTGTGGTACCAACCCAGTTACCGGGGAACGGCAACTCACGCTGATGAGCCAATCGGGGGAGATTGCTCTGGGTCAACGGCAGTATGCTCCTAACCAACAGGCCCAGGGGGGCAGTTATGTACTGGACCCGGCACTCCAGCGCTACGTCGATAAAGTAGGCCAAAAGCTGGCTCACCAAAGTGCACAGCCCAATCTACCCTACGAATTTGTAGTGTTAAATAATGACGCCCCTAACGCCTGGGCCTTGCCCGGCGGAAAAATTGCGATCAATCGCGGCCTTCTAGTGATGCTGGAAGACGAGGCTCAACTAGCCTCTGTGCTCGGACACGAGGTCGTGCATGCGGCAGCACGGCACAGCGCAGAGCAACAAGTTACCAATATCGGCTTATCTATCCTCGGTGGCGTCGCCGCCAGCCAGACCGACAATCCACTTTATCAACAAGCCGCTATGGCGGGTGCCAGCGGCTTTCAATCGTTTTATAGTCGCGAAAATGAACTCGAAGCAGATCGCTACGGCATTAATTACATGGTGGCTGCGGGCTACGACCCTCGTGCAGCGGTCGAATTGCAACAGACTTTCCTACGTCTGTCTAGAGCTCGCGGCGATGAAGGTAATCTCCTTAGTCAATTGTTCGCTAGCCACCCACCCTCTCAAGAGCGAGTAGAAAAAAATCGGGCCAGAGCAAAAATATTGCCTGGAGGCATACGTAATCGCCAGGCTTTTCTAAATGCCACCCAACAGCTGCGTGAAGACAAACCAGCCTACAGTAAACACCAAGCCGCATTGGCGGCCGCAGAGCAGAGAGACTGGAATAAAGCCTTGGCGCTGACTGAGGAAGCAATTCGACTACAGCCCAGAGAGGCGCGCTTTCATCTTACGAGAGGACAACTCTTAAAAAAAATCAACAATGATGATGCAGCGCTTAATGCTTTTAATCGCGCTGTCTCACTGGAACCACAATTTTTTGCGACTCGCCTGTATAGAGGGTTGCTACACCACCAACGTAAGGAATACGAGCGCGCCCGGCAGGACTTGCAGGCCAGCCATCAAATGCTGCCTACTCAAGTTTCAAATTTTTATCTCGGAGAGATTGCCCAGCAATCAGGTAACCGTACCCTGGCTGTGAATTATTATCGGCGGGCAGCTGAAAGCGGTGGCGATCTAGGTGAGGAAGCCGCGGCCAGAATGCGGAAACTGGGGTATTAGCGGGGCAAGGGTAATCGCCCATGGCAGAGTCGATGTTCGGAACAGATTTTTCCGACCAAACGCAACCGTCCAAAATTCTCGAAACGATTTATCCGAAACCCAGCGAGCAGGCATCTGCTACTAAAAAGGTAAAGTCACACTTCGGAGTCATTTCATCCAACAGTAAACGGTAACAAGAAAATTGCCGATTGATTTTTCATTAGCTCAAACTTCAAGCTTGTCTAGCTCAACAAGTGGCCAACGCGCTTTGACTTGCACACTCAAATCCTGTTTCTCCTGGCTGAGAAGTCGCTGGCAACCTGCGTACGCGATCATTGCACCATTATCGGTACAGAACTCTGGACGAGCATAGAATAAACGCGCACCGATTTTTACCAAAGCTACCTCTAGCCTCTCTCTCAAACGCTGATTAGCAGATACTCCGCCGGCAATAACCAGCGTAGAACCACCCACCTTCTGAAGAGCTCTTCGACACTTAATTGCCAGAGTATCTACTACCGACTCCTGGAAAGCATGAGCAATGTCAGCACATGTTTGTTCATCCGGCAAACCATTAGCTTGGGCGTGTTTTGACACAGTATTTAGTGTGTATGTTTTCAAACCACTGAAACTGAAGTCCAGTCCAGGTCTATTCACCATTGGCCTTGGAAAGGTAAAGCGCCCCGGCTCGCCAAGTGCGGCGTAACGGGCAATTTCAGGGCCACCCGGATAATTGAGATCCAGCATTTTGGCAACTTTATCAAAGGCTTCACCGGCGGCATCGTCCAGTGATTCACCCAACAAAGTGTAATCGCCAATAGCTTTGACCTGTACCAATTGCGTATGACCACCGGAAACGAGCAGTGCCACAAAGGGAAACTCAGGTGGCTCAACTTCTAGCATAGGGGCCAGCAGATGTCCCTCCATATGGTGAACAGCAATAGCGGGGATATCCAGCGCAAAGGCCAACGCGCGACCAAAGCAGGCGCCCACCATTAGCGCTCCCACCAAACCGGGGCCATTGGTGTAGGCAAGCCCATCAATATTTTTTTTACTAATTTTACAATCGTCTAGCAGAATTTTTATTAGTGGCAGAAGCTTACGCACATGATCGCGAGAGGCCAACTCGGGTACCACACCACCGTATTCACCATGCAGAGCAGCCTGGCTATAGAGTTGGTGGCCCAGTAAGCCTCGATCGCTATCGTAGAGGGCGACACCCGTTTCATCACAGGAAGTTTCTATACCGAGTACACGCATATTTTTTTGACTTTAATAAACATAAAAGGCCGATATGATAACAGCAGCAGGCCCTTGCGAGACAGCACCCCCAGAGCGATTCGAATTAAAGATTTCAGCGAGCTGACTCGCGCGACTTTTGCGAGGGGTATCCCGAGATTTCAAATCTTCGGAGGCAAGAGCCAAAACTTATCGCATCTTACTTTATTCTTCACCTGCATCCCTGTAAGCAAAGCAGCTGAATCGTGGAAATCGTTCGATAACAGAGTAAGAATTGCAGCGAGCTATTGCCTAGTGCTACTGGAAATTGTTGTAATGCGCTTATTCTATAGTCGCAATGGTTTTTATTTTCAAATTTTATCTGGAAGCTCGCAATGTTCATTAACAAACTTGTTAACAAGACTCTCGGATTTTCTGTGAGTTGTTTAACGGTACTTGGCCTTTCGGGATGCAGTAAAAAACTGGACCACAAAGAGATCAGCCAACTTTACGCCGAAAAGCTGGAACCCGAAAATGGGACGCTCAAAGTCTACCACCTCGGGCACAGCCTGGTCGGCCAAAACATGCCCTATATGCTTGAGCAGTTAGCGGACAACCGTCAAGGAAAAGGTCATAAGTATCATTCCCAATTGGGCTGGGGGGCAACCCTGAAATCTCACTGGGATCCAGAAGTTCCCATCAACGGGTTTGAGAGCGAAAATAATCACAACTACTATCGAGATGCTTTTAAGGCCATTGAAAGCCAGGAATACGATGCTTTTGTATTAACCGAAATGGTCGAAATTAAAGATGCTATCAAGTATTTTGACGCCGATAACAATCTAACGAATTTTGCTAGAAAAATCTCGACAGAAAGCCCTAAAAGCCGCATTTATTTTTATGAAAGTTGGCACCAGGTCACCGATCCCGAAGGCTGGATAAATCGTTTGGATAATGACCTCGAAAAATATTGGGAGCGGCAAATTCTCCACAAGGCATTGGCCAATCTAGATGGAGAAGTAACCATTTACTTAATCCCTGTTGGCCAGGTGTTTTCGGCATTCTTTAAAGAAATAGAGCGCACCGGCGGCGTAGAAGGTATCCGTCGTCCCGAAGATATCTTTGATCGAAAAGAGGATGGCACTTTGGATGTGATCCACATCAATGATCTAGGAGCTTATTTTGTAGCCTTGGTTCACTATGCCGTCCTTTATCGTAAAGATCCCTCGGGACTGTCCTATCGCTTGAAACGTGTGGACGGGAGCGAAGCCACTACCCCCTCCGCGGAAGCTGCCGAACTGATGCAACGCATTACCTGGGAAGTGGTGAGCCGTATGGAGAAAACCGGTATATAACCAGTAGAATCAAGGGAGAAGAAGCAATTAATGCAATAAAAATATAAATAGCTTTAACGGGCCTTGGCTCTTGACCCTAAAAGTCCGCCCGAGCAGCTCTGAGATAGAGAATCATCGACCAAAGGGTTAAGAGAGCGGCAAGATATAGTGCCACATAGCCAATAATTGTAAGGTAAGTCGGTTCGTCCGGGTTATCAAATAACAGGACGATAATTGCCGTCATCTGCGCAGTGGTCTTAATCTTACCGATTTTTGAAACCGCAACACTCGCGCGTTTACCCAATTCCGCCATCCACTCGCGCAAGGCGGAAATAGCGATTTCCCGACCGATGATAATCACAGCCGGCACAGCAAACCAGGGGGTGTGGCGAGCTTCAACCAGTAATACGAGCGCTGTGGCTACCATTAGTTTGTCCGCTACCGGATCCAGAAAGGCACCGAATGCAGTTGTTTGGTTATAGTTTCTAGCCACCCAGCCATCTAACCAATCGGTGATTGCCGCTAGAGTGAAAATCAAAGAAGCCAGAGGAAACCCCCAGTCAAAAGGTAAATAAAAAACAACAACTAAAAGCGGAATTAGTAGGATACGGAGCAAGGTTAATTGGTTGGCGAGTGTCATAGCTAAAATTGGCTACCGATCATTTAGAAGACGCTACCCTAGTCATTCCTGAAAGCACTGTAAATGTTTTCTGCAATCTTTTTACTAATTCCGGGGACGCGGGCCAGGTCGTCCAAGGATGCTCGCTGGATTTCTTGCAATCCACCAAAATGCCGTAACAGTTGACGGCTGCGTTTAGAGCCTACATTGGGAATAGACCCCAAGCTAGATGTTCGCCGTTTTTTATCTCTGCGCTGTTTGTGACCGGTGATAGCAAAACGATGTGCCTCGTCGCGGATTTCTTGCAACAAGTGCAAACCAGGCAAATCACTACTCAGACTAATTTCTCTACCGTCCTCCAGAATCAACGTTTCAAAGCCCGCTTTGCGCGTTGTACCTTTGGCAATACCCATCAAATAGACCTGCTGGATACCCAGCTCGGCCATCACTGCCCGCGCTTTATTAAGTTGTCCTTTACCGCCATCAACAATTTGCACATCGGGCAATTTACCCTCTTCTTGCTGAATTCGGGTATAGCGTCGTCTGAGTAACTGCTCCATAGCCGCATAGTCGTCTCCCGGCTGAATATCTTCGATATTGAAACGCCGGTAATCGGATTTCAGAGGCCCGGTTTGGTTGAAAACCACACAAGAGGCCACCGTTAATTCACCACTACTGTGGCTAACATCGAAACACTCTAAACGCTGTGGCGTCTCGTCTAGCTCCAGTAATTCCTGCAAGCTCAGAAAACGTTGATACAGGTTGGCCTTACTGGCAAGCTTTTGCTGCAAATTCTGCTCGGCCGCTGTACTCGCCAGCGCCAGCCACTTATAGCGTTGAGCTTTGACCTTGTGTGTCAGACTGACTTTACGTCCCGCCTTATTTGATAATACGTCCAGAAATAATTGCTGATTTTCAGCGGGTAAAGTCTGATTAACGATGATCTCGCGAGGTATTTCGCGATCGCCACTGGCGAGATAGAACTGTTCCATGAAAGCGAGTAAAAAAAGTGCGGACTCGACTTCCAATTTATTTTCATCAAAGTAACTCTTGCTGCCGATGATACGACCATCGCGAAGGTACATGATATGCACACACACCCATCCTGATTTTTTCTGAATCGCAAAAATATCGATATTATTATTTTTGGCTTCAATGCCATATTCTGACTGTATGCGGCGCAATCCCGAGATTTGATCTCGCAATAAAGCCGCCGCTTCAAAGTCCAAACGCTCGGAAACCCGCTCCATTCGGTCAGCCAACGTCGCCATTAATTCTTCGGACTTTCCCTGCAGGAATAAAATACTGTGATGAATATCTTTTTGATAGCTTTCCTCTGAAATGTAATTGACACAGGGGGCGGTGCATCGATCAATTTGATACTGTAGACAGGGACGGTTGCGATTTTGAAAGACGCTTTCGTCACACGGTCGGATACGAAAGGTTTTCTGTAGAAAGTTTAGCGTACGATACACTGCACCCGCACTGGGGTAAGGGCCAAAATACTGTCCTTTCCGGCGTTTAGCGCCACGGTGCATACTGACTCGGGGATAGTCACCATCGGAAATGAAAATATACGGGTAGGACTTATCATCGCGCAAAAGTACGTTATACGGCGGCTTTAGCGCCTTAATGAGACTCTGCTCTAGTATCAGCGCCGCGGATTCGGATTCGGTGATGGTTACCTGGATGTTGGCAATTTTAGCCACCAAGGCTTCGGTTTTTATCGATAGTCCCGACTTTCGAAAATAGCTGCTTAAGCGATTTTTAAGATTCTTGGCCTTGCCGACATAGAGAATTCTGTCCGTTTTATCGAACATTTGGTATATGCCCGGCTCGGAACTCACCGTTTTTAAAAACTGCTGGTGGTCAAATAACAATTTTATCGCCGCCACCAATAAACGACTCGGCCGCAAGCGACCGAAGTATTAGGATAACCCCAACTGTTGACTATTTTTTTCACCTTAATCCATCACCTTAAGTGGGTCCTATAGAAAGCTATGCTCGAATCACTTCCTCGTTAGCATTGCCTATTGTTTCTACGAAATAGCTTTGATTCCACAGTTTTCCTCCCCGGAAGTATTTTTGCTTTATCTCCAGGTAAACTCGAAAAAACTGGGGGCCTGTATTTCGGAATACATAAAAAATCACTGCTGTCCTCAGCCCTATATTGCACTCCCCGATCACTATGAAGAAGCCGTCCGGGTTTACACGCTCTACTTACGATAGTTATCTTGAAGGCATTCAGTATTAAGTTTGTCGTCATGGTTTTATCTAGCGACCAGCCATCCATCTTGGCCACGGAAAATGGTTCTCGAAGTGCGTCTATATCGGCATACATCAATGCCTAACGCCGCCACGAATGGATACCTAAGCAACCCGCAGATAAGTCCGGTGGAAGCCACGACCTTTGTGGCCCCAACATATTTGATGGTTTTGTTATATTTATTTTGCCTCGACAACTTTCGTATAACCTTGCTCTTCGTATTGACGCTTACACTTACTCATTTTTGCATTTCTTAACGCTACACCAGTAAGCGCTGCTCC
>JBLIHY010000022.1:0-25433 GCA_047634655.1 Cellvibrionaceae bacterium | reverse complement strand
GACCGGAAGACTTGGTGTGGATCTGGGAGTATTCGGTGCCCCGGAGACCTATTTGCTGGATGAAAAAGGTATGATTCGATTTAAGCACGTAGGTGTCATCGACCAGCGTGTTTGGAGCGAGAAATTTTCACCCGTGATGGCCTCTCTGAGAAAACAGATGAATTAGACTATCGCCTCGCTGAGAGACAAAAAACATCATCGATACAGCACTGCTCGTCAAAAGATCAATGAAGATACGATTTTTCGGTAATACTATTTATACTTCAATAAAAACAGAATAGTTAGAAAAACGACTTTAGCGTAGTTAAGACGTGACAAATGCTTTAAATCAGCTCCGCGTATGCGAAGTTGTAAGTTGGTAATTTCTCCAGTAATATTCGCGATCTTTTGCAAACTTACGCCTTTCTTGCTCAATTGAGAGACAAACATGCGCTCGTTGTTAGTAGTCGGAAACTGGAAAATGCACGGTTCTTTAGCTTCCAATAGTGAGTTGGTGACTACTCTTTTGGATGCAGGGAAAACGGTCGGAAAGATGGTAATTTGTGCTCCTTACGTCTATTTAGCCCAGCTGAAAGATTTACTAGGAAGTGGCCAAATTGCCTATGGGGCTCAAGATGTCAGCGTGCATATAAAGGGTGCTTATACCAGTGAAGTATCGGTAGAAATGCTAAAAGACCTGGGCTGTAATTATGTCATTGTTGGCCACTCCGAACGTCGGCAATATCACCATGAGAGTAATCTACTGGTTGGCCAAAAGGCTTTCGCGGCCATTCAAGCCGGACTAACGCCAATTATCTGTTTGGGAGAATCCCTTGAACAGAAACAAGCAGAGCAGACTCTGGAAATCATCAATGAACAACTGTCAGCCGTCAAATCAGTGATCGGCGAGCAAGGGCTGCGGAAGTCAGCTATTGCCTACGAACCTGTATGGGCAATCGGCACAGGCTTAACCGCTAGCCCAGAGCAGGCACAACACGTTCACAACTTCATTCGTAGGCAACTCGGACAAAACGCCGATAAAATTCATCTCCTTTACGGAGGCAGTGTTAAAGCGGCGAATGCAAAAAAACTGTTTGAACAAGCGGATATCGATGGAGCACTCGTCGGTGGTGCTTCCTTGATAGCGGATGAATTTTTGGCAATTGCCAATGCGGCATAAGTTATCTCCACAGTAAAAATCTCCACTAATACACTCTTCTAGATTTAAATCGCGTAGCCGAAACATATCCAGGTAAACGAACATGGAAAACTTAGTAATCTTTCTTCACATTGTCGTGGCTTTGCTCATTATCGTTTTAATCTTGCTGCAACAAGGCAAGGGTGCCGAAGCGGGTGCGTCATTTGGTAGCGGGGCATCGCAAACTGTATTTGGCAGCCGGGGCGGTGGAAACTTTTTTGCTAAATTCACAGCTATTCTTGCAGTAGTCTTTTTCGCAACCAGCTTCTCTCTAACGATCATCGCCAAAAATAAGTCGGATATAGTGACTATTGGGAAAAACGCCCCTGCTGCATCAGAGCAGCCTTCCTCCGAAACATCTGCTGTCGACAGTAACGAGGGTGAAGTGAGTGATGTACCTTCAGTAGGCGAAACGAACGTATCGGAGGTACCCGGAGAAGTTCCGGCAAGCGATCGGTAGTTAAATCATGGCCCAAGTGGTGGAATTGGTAGACACGCTATCTTGAGGGGGTAGTGGCGCAAGCCGTGCCGGTTCAAGTCCGGCCTTGGGCACCATTTTACAATGTAATAATATCTAATATCGTCTTAAAAGCCCCATTTATTGGGGCTTTTTTCGTTTACACACTTCATTTTTGTCCAACTTCCCCCCACTCTCATCTTATGCCGTCTCGGCTCAACAACATGAAAATCTTGGAAACAGTCGGCTGGCCCAGGGACTGAAACGTGCAAGGCTAAACCTTCCAGTAATGCGCTTAACAGTGCAACAAGACTAGATCTAAGGAAGTTATCTAAAAATAATATTGAGTGGATAAATAGAGCACTTGATCAATCACTGAAAACTACTATAAGTCAGGACATCGTAAAGGCAAGGTACGGACTCAACTATCCGGATATCTGCCTAACAGAAGGCGATCATATGGCACTGCTGCCCTACTGATGATGTCATTTAATACGAACTTGGATTCTCAGCAAGAAACTGTACTACTGATCCGGGAATAAACAGCCCGCTGTGCAGCAGATATAAGATCCGCGCAATGGTGAGGTGGTGGGAAGATCGTGTGTATATGCTCAAGCAGTCCGGCCGGCAAGCCTCAACGTTTACTCAAAAATACTGGCATCGAATGCCGCAATGTCGGTGCTCAATTTAACCGCTCGACGCTAATTTGATAATCGCGCAAAAGAGGTTTCAGGCAACTACTTTTTTGGCCGTGCTGACAAACACTCTGGATATCCTGCGGTGCAACACGCTGTGCGGCATCAACCCTGGATGCCATTGTATGCTTAAGACAAAGGATTCCTCCGGCTTTGCGCCTTCGATAGGCTGTGAATTATACCGCGGTCGTCCCTGCGCCACCGACAGCAGGCCTTCTGCTACCAAACGGATAGCCTGGTGATGGATCTTGATCCGGCCAAGATGCTCACCTTTCGGGTCGGCCTAACGAGCGTCATCGCGGATAACGACTTCACTCTATCCAAGATTTTAATTTTTGATAGACATCACTATTGGGCTCGGCATAACGTAAACCCTGCTGAGCAAAGTGGCGCGCTTGACGTAAATTATTTTGCAAACCGTAGGCCTGTGCCAACACCAGATACAATCGGTCTTCCTTGCGGTCGACGCGTAAACCGCGCTCTGCGATTTCGATAGCCCGATTGAGTTGTTGACCTCCCAATGCGCTGTTGGCCTGATCGATAAGCTTTTCCACTAAAGGCAAAGTTTTGCCTTCTTTATCTGGAACCACTGGCAGCACTTTGGCAATGACAAGGCTATCCCGACTAGGGCCCTGAGTTTGAACAGGTAAAATCTCCCGGTCACTAACACTAACCGGACCCATTGTAGAACTACACGCAGAAAGTAGGCCAAGCGCAATTGCACTCAAAATAACCGCGGATTTAAATCGTTGTATTGTCATCATCGCTTAAACCAATTCCTCAACCAGCCTTCGGGGTCAGATAGCACTGTACAGGAGTCACTGCGCTCTTTTGGCTCGGACCCCCGGATAAACGGCACTATTTCAGCGCTATCACAGCGCTCTGAACTAAGAAGACCACTTTGGCGGTCAATCCAGTAATAGTCAATCGCCTCCGGGGTAGCCTGGGCGATACTGCGAGTATCCAATTGGCTGAAAATATCCCGCCATATTGTCAGGGCACCGCTGCTGCCGGTCAGTTGAGTCGGTTGATTATCATCATTGCCAATCCAGACCACCGCCAGGTGATCACTGCTGTAGCCGGCAAACCAGCTGTCCCTTTGTTCGTTAGTGGTACCGGTCTTGCCAGCGACGATCAAATCTGCTGGGAGAACATCGTAGACTCGACGGCCAGTGCCAATACGCATGGACGCCTGCAAGGCGTAATGCATCAAGTGGCTATGTTCTGCAGTAAAACGTGGCTCACTGCTAAGCGGATAGCGACTCAGTGGCTGGTTGCGGGTATCCAGTACAGAACGTATGGCTCGCAGCGGCGTGTAAACCCCGTCTGCTGCCAGCGTGTGATAGAGCTGACTAACCTCTGCGGGACTTAGGCTAATCGCCCCCAGCAGCAGCGCCGGCACCGCCGGCACCGCTTTCTCGAGGCCGGCGCGGTTTAATGTATCGATTACTTGATCCACGCCCAAAGCTAATCCCAAGCGGGCACTAGCTTGATTGTAGGAAAAAGCCAAGGCTTGATACAACAGCAGATCGCCGTGGGATTTATGCGTGAAGTTTTCTGGCCGCCAATAGTCACCATTGGATAATAATAGACTGACCGGATCATCGTTAATGACAGAACCGAGTTGGTATTGACTGGGCTGCATAAGCGCCGTCAGATAGACGAAAGGCTTTACCAGAGAACCTATCTGGCGCTGTGCATCCAGTGCACGATTAAAACCGCTAAATCGAGCTTGTTTATCGCCCACCACAGCCAATACTTCGCCACTGCCCACTGCCGTGACTATAACAGCGGCTTGTAAAGGTGGATTAGGGCCTTGTTGAAGACGAGAGACCTGGCGAGCAACGGCAGCTTCAGCCTGTTGTTGTACGGAGACCGACATGTTGGTAAAGATGCGTAAGCCCTCGCTTTGCAAATCCTCGATAAGGTAGTCTCGCAGTAACTGTCGTTTTACCAGGTCTACATAAGCGGGATAGTTCCCCTGTTGGCGCGGCGAGGATTGCGAGAGACCCAGAGGCAACTGTTGACTGCGGATACGGGTGGATTCATCGATCAATCCACCGTCGGCCATTAGTTGCAACACCAGATCTCGACGGGACTTCGTACGCTCTGGATAATTCCAGGGATTGTAGTAGGAAGCTCCTTTAACCACGCCGACCAAGAGGGCGACCTGGTGAGGTTTTAAGTTTTGCAGAGGCTGATTAAAATAGTGTTGCGACGCCAAACTAAAACCGTGAATCGACCGGGGGCCGCTTTGTCCCATGTAGACTTCATTAATATAAGCTTCGAGAATCTCTGCTTTGCTGTAGTGCAACTCGAGCAGTACTGACATCATCGCCTCTTGCACTTTTCGCCATAAACTACGCTCGTGGGTCAAATAAAAATTCTTCACCAGTTGCTGAGTGATGGTGCTACCACCCTGCACAAAGTTGCCCGCCTTGAGATTGGCGAGTGCCGCCCGGGCGATACTTTTGAGCGAGAGGCCATAGTGGTTGGCAAAATCTTTATCTTCGACGGTAATTAGCGTCTCCCCAAGTAAAGGCGGGATGCTACCCAGCCTTACTAGTATGCGATCCTCGCCGTGGCCGGGATAAATGCTGCCGATTTCCTGCGGCTCCAGACGCAGAAGGAAAGCATCCTCGGGGCCGCTCAACGACGTCACCAATCCCTCCTCGAGGGTTAACTCGTAAGTTTCCGGGGGTTGTTGTTTATCCCAGAAACTAAAGCCCTTGGTGAACACTTGATAATGTGGGCCTCGGCGAGTAAATTGCCCCGGCCCTTGTAACTGCAAAACAGGCTTGTAACCCAGCGATTTCAATGCCTCTTCTAGAAAACTCGGAGACAGCGACAACCCTTCGTAAATTTCTAAGGGCTGAGCGAAAACCCGAGCGGGGATGGCCCACTTCTTTCCGTCAAATTTTTGCCGGACCTGAAGATCCAGGTAGGCTGCCCATGCGATAAAAATCAATATCAATACCAGACCAAGTCGCAAAATAGCGGAAAAGGTAATGAACGATGACTTGCGTTTACGAGCCTTTCGGCGTTTTCTTGGCATGGGATGTCGGGATACGAAAATTGAGACGCTCTGAGAGAATTTTTTTACTTTGCTACAGCGGCCCAGTTTACGTAAACACTAATTTTTCCTTAAGTTTGAGTATAACCAATGAACCAATATCACATTTACGGCGTGGGTGCCGCACTCGTCGATACAGAAATCGAAGTAAGCGACCAGGATTTACAAAATTTTGGCATCGATAAAGGCGTAATGACTTTGGTCGATGAAGCTCGACAACACGAATTAATAGATCTACTTTCCGACCATTTAGTCGCCTCCAGTCGCGCGAGTGGAGGTTCGGCCGCAAACACCATTATCGCAGCCAGTTATTTTGGTGCCAATAATTTTTACAGCTGCAAAGTGGCCAACGACAAGAATGGTCAATTCTATTTGGAGGATATGCGCCGGGCGGGTGTCGACTTACCCTCTAAAAATAGCGATCACCAGGGTATCACGGGGAAATGTCTGGTGATGATCACACCAGATGCCGAGCGAACCATGAACACCTATTTGGGTATTAGTGAAACAATCTCGGTCGATGACCTACACGAACCGGCCATTAAAAATGCTCGCTATATTTACATGGAGGGTTACCTGGTGACATCCGAGACCGGCCGCAAAGCCGCCATTGCATTGAGAGAAAGCGCTCAGGCTTATGGAATCAAAACTGCATTGAGTCTCTCCGACCCGGCGATAGTACGATTTTTTCGGGATGGTTTGGCGCAGATGATTGGTAAGCGGGTCAATCTATTATTCTGCAATCGCGAAGAGGCACTGAGTTTTACACAAACGGATTCCCTGGAAGGGGCTATCGAGGCATTAAAAAGCGTTAGCGATGAATTCATCATCACTCTGGGCGCTAATGGCGCCCTGATTTGCGATGGGGCGCGCGTTATTCAGATTGACCCTTGCCAGACCAAAGTAATCGATACTAACGGCGCTGGCGATATGTTCGCGGGCGCATTTCTCTATGCGATCACTCACGATTATTGCTACGAAGATGCGGGCAAGCTGGCGAGCGCTGCCTCAGCTAAAGTCATCAGTCAATTTGGTCCGCGTCTGCAACCCGAGCAACATCGGGAAGTACTTCTGAATACTTTTCCTCCAGAGAGAAAAATTTGAACAGCCCCGGTGGTCATCGCCTTCTCATAAAGTGACTGGACTATTCGCTTAACAAATTAAGGCGCTGTGCTGCCGACTTGGTTAATGTTAATCGAAAAACAGCAGCTTATCATTCACTCGAACGGGAGGAAGATTTTTGTCACTATATCATTTTTTAACGCGGCGTCAGACGATAGTGCTGCCGTCTATTGCCAGCACCCTGGTTTTCTTTATCGTATTCTGCGGTATTTTTTACGCGGCATTTATAAATCTCGCGCGATTTCTATCACCAGAGCAGCTTTATGGTCGAGGAATCTTTGTAGTTGGCGGATGGTTACACGAAGTTGAACTTAGAAAGGCTTATGAAATTTATCAACAGGGCGATTACGACCAATTACTGGTTGTCGGAATGCCGACAGAGCAATCGGAGATGCAATTTGAAACCCACGCAGAACGCGGTGCCTGGTATTTCCGCTCATTTGGGCTGCCAGAAAACCAACTGATGGTTTTACCTGTTCCCTCGTCGGATATCGGTCGCTCCTACGTGGCAATATTAACCGTGCGCAACTGGTTACAGATGCGGGGTGAGTTACCCGAAATTCTAGACATCGCTTCCAGTTATGCCCACTCTCGCCGCACGCGCGGACTTTATCGCCGGGCATTCTCAAGTACGCATACAAAGATCGGTGCTATCACCTTGCCCAATCCACGTTACCAACTCGAAGGCTGGTGGCGCCAGAGCCATAGCGCAAAAAAGGTGATCAGTGAATTCTCTGGCTGGCTGTATACTGTCTGCTGTTTTGATGCCGAATCACTTGAGCAACGCTACCGTGAACTAAGCGAGCAAAGTGGCTACTCACTGCCGGCATACTTGCCCGCGAAATAAATCGCAATCACCGGGACGCGAGAGCATTCGTGCAACAAGCTCGCAGAAAGTTACTCGCCCAAGTAATAACGCAGACCGATTGAGAAACGCTCGATGTCGGCATTAATGTCTCTGGATAAATTGACGGAAAAGGATTCATTCAAAAAGTAATCGCCAGCTATAGTGAGGAATGTGTCTTCAAAATCATCCACATCCACTCGGCTGACCATGGCTCTCAACTCCAGCTGTGGGTTCAGATAACCGCGAGCACCCGCACTAAAGCGGTAACCCGTGCCATCATAGCTTGCAATAGTAGAGGATCTACCATCGGCATCAAAATCGACCAGCGCCAGTTCAGCAAGCAGATCAATTTTATTGACGGACAAGAGTGCACCGACACCCCCCTGCAATACAGTAACATCAACATTGGAATCGAAATCAGTAACTTCGTAGTCGGCAAACAGATAAATTAGTTCATCCAGCCGAACAGAGCCGCCAAAAGCAAAGCCATCTCCATCAATATTACTATCTTCTATTTCCGCATCCGCAATCAGTCGAAAATCTAAATAATTGTATTGAATATTATTTTCCGCTCTCACCGAAACTGTCAGAGCAATAGCGACTAGGAAAGTAACGCGTAAAATGATGGTCTTCATAGAATCTCCTGGGATTTTCTAACGATCAAATAGAAAAAATCTGATAAATATTGGCAAGTAAAAAAACCACTAGGCATCAACGATGGCCCGTAAAGCCTTTTCCAATTGCGGATAGTGGAATTGGAAACCGTGGGTTTGTAGCTTTTTAGGAACGACCTTTTGACCTTCCAAAAGTAGTTCAGAGGCTTCTCCAAATAACAGATTGGCCACTAAGGCAGGCATCCGCAAACACGCCGGACGGTGCAATACTCTGGCCAACTGATGACTGAAATTGGCGTTACTTACCGGCATGGGAGCAGTAGCATTGACCGGCCCCTGGATATCTTTATTTTCAGCTAGAAATAATAACAGCCGGACCATATCTTCGAGGTGAATCCAGGAGAACCACTGATTGCCACTGGCGATAGGCCCACCCAACCCCAGGTTAAAAGGTAGCCACATACGCTTGAGAGCACCACCGTGTTTTGCCAGAACAATGCCTGTTCTCACTGTGCACACGCGAATACCGAGCGCTTCTGCCTGGCTGGCAGCGGCCTCCCATTCCCGGCAGAGTTCACTTGCAAAACAAGTGCGCGGTTTGGCCTCTTCATCCAGAGCCAGCGATTCGGGATAATTTCCGTAATAACCAATCGCTGAGCCACTGATTAAGGCCTCGGGTTTCTTTTTGCAGCTCGACAGCCAATCAATAATATCTTGGGTTATCCCGATGCGGCTCTCTTTTAGTACCTTTTTACGCTTTTTCGTCCAGCGTTTGTCGATGATCGGTTCGCCCGCCAAGTTAATCACTACATCGACCTCCTCGGGAGCGCTGTGAACAGAGTCGATGACTTTAACTTTGTCGTGAAATTGTTTTTTCGCCCTGGCGGGATTTCTAGCCAGTAGCGTAATTTGATGCCCATAGACCAGTAACAACTCGATCAGGGGGACGCCTATGAACCCAGTTCCGCCAGTAATTAGAAAATGCATGTTTGTAACTCTCAATTTTTGCAAACAGTTGATTCTACGAAGGTAAAGCAGTTGGAACACTAGCTATTCAGCTGGTGGTCTCCATGGGAAAGAGCGTACATTAACCAGCGTTGATCAGAACCGATGTATACGAAACATCAAAGGCATTGCAGCTAAAAGAGCTCACGCTTCAATCTCCCTCAGTGCATGCCGTTTAGCAAGGCCCAGCTCATATGAAAGCGTTGGATTTGATTATTCACTTAATAGTAACTAGTTAGCCTTGAAAAATCCCAGCCCGTTGTATTTTCAAATTTCAAAGTCGCAGCATAAAAATATTTTCAAGTGGGGCTACTAGTAGAAAAATTGACTTATTTTTTATACATACACTTATTAGATAAGTGCGGGCAGAGCGCTTTTCAGGTCCAACTAGCATTTCAAAAGTCGCGACACGAGTCGTTTTTATGTGTGTCAAACGAGAAAGAATTCTATCGGTACAAAGTGTGTATGTCTCGATGAGTTCCATCAAGCCGCAAAGACAATTAGAGCAGAGCGGCTCCGCGAACACCCGATGCGTCCCCGTGGTGCGCCGGGACAAGTTGAGTAGTCGTTGTGTCAGAAAAAATATAAGTTTTCCAGAGTTCGGGTACCTTTTCGTAAAGCAGGGAGACATTGCTCATCCCACCCCCTAGAACGATTTTCTCCGGATCGAGAATATTAATCACCTGGGCCAGGCTCTTTGCAAGGCGCTCACAATAGCGATTGAGGCACATTTGCGCGCGCTCATTCCCGCTTGTCGCCGCTGCCGCAATGGCTTCGGCCGACAACTCTCTTTGTGTTTGACGCTGGTAGTCGCGTTCGAGGCCGCGGCCGGAAATCCAGGTCTCCAGGCAACCGCGTTTGCCACAGTAACATAAAGGACCCGGGTACTCTGAATAAGCCAGCAAGTTCGTGGTGTAAGTCGGTAGAGGTTTGTGTCGATAGATTTCAGAGCGCTCGACAGTAGCGCCCTGGCCGAAGAACTCCAACAAATCCTGCTCGACGTCCTTACTGGGAAAATAGCTTAATGGAAAAGGCAAGGGGTTATGCCCCCACTCTCCACCCAAGCCCATAGCGCCTGTCAATAACTGTCCCCGATGGTAAAAGCCGCCGCCGCAACCCGTGCCTAGAATGACACCAAAAACCGATTGACTGTCCCGACCGGCACCATCGAGGACTTCCGACAGCACAAAACAATTGGCGTCATTTTCAACTTTGATCGTTCTATCGAGGCGCTCTTCCAAATCTTTTTTCAGGGTCCTTCCATTGATCCAGGTAGAGTTGGCATTTTTGACCTTACCGCTGTGTCGATCGATGCTGCCGGGAAGGCCAACGCCGATACTGGCGCGGCACGCTAGTTGAGACTCGGCTTCTCGGATCAACTGACAGAGAGCGGCGAGCGTATCCGAATAGCTTTTTTGTGGTGAGGGAATACGCTTGCGATAACATTCTCGGCGTTGCCGATCGAGTGCGATAATCTCGATTTTGCTGCCGCCCAAATCAATGCCGATAGAGATCACGAAGCGAGAAAACGTTTAACAATACTCGCAAACATCTCGGGTTTTTCGGCGTGAAGCCAATGGTCCGTACCGGACATGGTTCTGATGTTCGCTCGCGGGAATCGATCGAGAATAGCTTCGCGGTGGACTGGTAAGATGTAGCTGGACTTCTCGCCTTTAATAAACAACACTGGCCCATCAAAAGGTGGAAGCTCGGTGGTATTGCCATCGATGAGTTTGTCGTAGTCTCGCTCCAAAACGTCCAGATTAATTTTCCAGCGCCAGCGGCCGTCTTCTTTGAATAGGTTTTTCAGGAGGAAATCACGAGTGAGAACACCGCTGACAAAAGGCTCCATGTCGCGGTAAGCATCAGCGCGATGTTCAATAATTTTGAGATCGACAACTCGAAAGCCGGCAAACACATCGTCGTGGCGACGTTGATAAGCCACCGGAGCGATATCCGCCACGATGAGCTTCACGACTCGCTCGGGTTGTCTCAGAGCGAGTTCCATAGATACCTTGCCGCCTAGAGAATGGCCGAGAAAATGTGCTTTGCTAAGCCCAATATCGTCCATCCAAGCCGCCACCGCCGCCGCCATAGATGAAAGGCTACTTTCTTCTGTATGGGCGGAAAGCCCGTGGTTTGGTAAATCTATAGCGTAAACCGTATAGCTATCTTTAAGCAAACGGGTCACCATACCCAAATTATGTAGAGAACCAAATAACCCGTGGATAGCTACCAGGGGCTCGCCCGCACCCCACTGGCGATGATGAATCACTTGAGTCATCGGGCTTCAGGAATCCTTACTTGGAGGGGGAGCCATGCGGCCACTGAGCGGAAAAGTGGCGATCTTGTCGCTGGACTTAATTTCTTTAACTTTGCCCTGGCCCTCGCGTTCAACCTCATCGATACGGATGATCGCCTGTACGGGAATAAATGAACGCTTAACATTGGCAAATTCGTTTTTTAACTTCTCTTCGCCAGGGTTCACTATAAGCTGATCCGGCTCACCGAAAACAAACTGTTCGACTTCGATAAAACCATAGATGTCGCTTTGAAAAATATCGCGGGCGTATACTTCATAGATTTCGCCCTGATTGTAGAAAATAACTTTGTAAAGTTCAGTGTTGGCCATTGAGAAAGCACCCCATTAAAAGCGATAGTCCGGCAAATATGATGGCGCGAGGGACAAAATGCAAGTTATGAAAGCGCTCCCAGGCAGATGAACTGATCCGTCAAATCAGCGATAATACCCAGCCGCCGTCCGCTTCTGCACTGGTGGCAGAGTAATTTATATAGATTTTTGTGCAGATTTCCTGGTGCTGCGCGCGGTAGGGTAAACGCTTTGCGTGAAAAATATTTATGATGGTCGGCCACTGTAGTCTTATTTTTAGTGTTTTCACTAAATAAAACACTGCCGATGATCGTGAATTGCTGCTGCAAGAGCCTTCCGCTTCCAAGTAAGACAAGCTTTGCCGACGCTTGCTGACCAAATTCACTCTCATCCCATATCGGAAAAATCTAAATGACTGGTCAATCCTATAAAAAGCTCTATATCAAAACCCACGGCTGCCAGATGAATGAGTACGATTCATCGCGTATGCGCGACCTACTGGGTGAAGCTCATAATATGGTGGCGACCGACGATCCAGAAGAAGCCGATGTATTGCTGATAAATACTTGTTCCATTCGCGAAAAAGCGCAGGAAAAACTCTTTCATCAGCTGGGCCGATGGAAACACCTAAAAAAACAAAATCCCAATTTGATTATCGGTGTTGGCGGCTGCGTGGCCAGTCAAGAAGGAGAGGCTATTTCCAAGCGGGCACCCTATGTGGACTTAATCTTTGGACCGCAGACATTACACCGCCTGCCCGAGATGATCGAAAATCCGCGGCGCGGTGGATCCGCAGTGGTCGATATCAGCTTTCCCGAGATCGAGAAATTTGATCATCTGCCGGCACCCTCAGCCGATGGCATTAGCGCCTTTGTTTCCATCATGGAGGGTTGCTCCAAATACTGCAGTTTCTGTGTGGTGCCCTACACTCGCGGCGAAGAAGTCAGCCGCCCACTGGGCGATGTCTTGGCAGAAGTGGCCCACCTAGCGGAACAAAACGTTCGCGAAGTCAACCTGCTCGGACAAAATGTCAATGCCTATCGAACGATGGCAGAGGATGGCCACACAGTTGATCTGGCGGAACTTATCACCTATGTCGCAGCGATCGATGGCATCGACCGCATCCGTTTTACCACCTCGCATCCGCTAGAGTTTTCCGACACTCTCATTGAGGTATACGCGGAAATACCAGAATTAGTAAGCCATGTTCACCTACCGGTTCAGAGTGGTTCCGACCGTATTCTGACGGCCATGAAACGGGGTCACACGATACTGGAATACAAATCTAAACTGCGGCGTTTAAAGAAAATTCGTCCCGACATCAGTTTTTCTTCGGACTTTATCGTGGGCTTTCCAGGAGAGACGTCTCAGGATTTTGAAAAAACCATGGATCTGATTCACCAGATGAACTTTGACACTTCCTTCAGTTTCATCTACAGCCCGCGCCCGGGGACGCCGGCAGCTGAGCTGGCCGATGACACGCCGGAGACAATAAAAAAACAACGCTTGCGGTTACTCCAAGACCGCATCAACCAACAAGCTATGGCCATCAGCCACCGCATGGTGGGCAATATCGAACGAGTGCTGGTGACTGGATACTCTAAAAAAGATCCAGGCCAGCTATCCGGTCGAACTGAAAATAACCGGGTAGTCAACTTTCACTGTGATCAAACACAAATGATCGGGAAGTTCGCCAACATCCAGATACGAGAGGCCTTACCGAATTCTTTGAGGGGAACATTAGTATCTAGCGATTTGGATGTCGATTAAACCGAAAACTACGATTCGACACTTTCTAGTGCTTGATTTCTGACTCAGTAGTGAGTCAGTGGATTAAATAACCGGCATCGAAAAGGCTGGAAAATAGAGAATGCCATCGGCACAGCAGCTCTCTCTGAGCTCCGGAAAATCATCAAATCTCCGCCAAGGACCAGACATCGTAGGCGGGTTCTTCATAAGGGTGAACCCGCTTGAGCTCGACAATCGCCTGGGCGATACATTCGTCGCGGCAAACCAGTTCAACTCGATATTCAGCAACGCTTTCCAACTCATCAAGCTGGCCCAGATAGGGTCGACTGCCAGACAGCGATCTGAATTGTCCTTGCCCGAGCACCTGCCAGCAACAGCGATCATAGTTGCCAATAGTTCCAGCACCCGCGTCGAATACAGCCGCCTTGGTCACCTCTAGATGACTTTCCGGCACATAAAAAACCAGTTTATACACACTTCTACTCAACTCTCTTTCGATGTCGCTGATGGCGAATTGCGTCGACACTAAAAATGATCAGTGCTGCCCAGATAAAACCGAAGGTAATCAACATAAGCGTATTAAAAGGCTCGCGATATACCAGTGCAGCTAGTAGGAAAAGTATGCTCGGAGTGATGTACACAAGGAATCCCAGTGAACTGTAAGTGATGCGTTTGGCGGCCGCCGTGAAAAGCAAAAGAGGAATGACCGTCACCGGACCGGCAGCTGATAGTAAAAGCCAGTCGCCGCCAGTCCAGTTCAGCGGTCCCATATCCCGCTCTATAGAAATCAACAAAAAAACCAGCGCCAGCGGAAACAGTAATATCGTTTCGACGAACAGGCCAGGCATAGTGTCGAGAGCAAGATTTTTATGAATCAAACCATAAAAACCGAAACTAAAACCCAAGACAAGCGCAATCCACGGCAGTGAACCAAGATTGATGATTTGCAGGAAAACGCCGATGGCAGCTAGCGCCACAGCGGCCCACTGGACGCGGCGCAGTCGTTCTTTTAAAAAAATAAAGCCCAGGAGAACATTAACCAGAGGGTTGATATAGTAGCCAAGGCTGGCTTCGAAGATCTGATCGGAGGCCACCGACCAAATATAAGTACACCAGTTGAAACCAATTAATACCGTGCTTAACAACAAACAGCGCAAGTAATGGTAATTAGCCAGAGTCTTCTGGATTTTTCGCCACTGCCGCAAAAATGTAATAAATAAGCCCAGAGCAAACACGGACCAAATAATGCGATTGGCCAAAACTTCGAGGGTCGAAAACTCGCCGAGAAGCTTAAAATAAAAGGGAAAGAAACCCCACAGGCTAAAAGCGGCAATAGCCAGTAAAGTGCCTTGTCGCGATGGCGGCATCAGCTCTGGACTTTTTTACTTAGGCGATCAAATTCAAAGCAATAACGTGGTCCAGGGCTCGAATCTCGGCCAACACCTCGTCGCGGATAGAACTCTCTATATCAATGATATTGTAAGCTAGGTTGCCGCGACTTTTATTTACCATATCAATTACGTTCACTCGATGGCGGGTGAATACCGAAAGCACGTCTCCCAGCACGCCGGCAACATTCTGGTTAACAAAGGTAATACGGCAATCACCGGCTCGTGCCATGGCTACGCTTGGAAAATTTACGGAATTTTTGATGTTGCCGCTTTCCAGGTAATCCATGATCTGATTGGCAGCCATTACCGCACAGTTTTCTTCTGCCTCCCGGGTGCTTGCGCCGATGTGGGGCATGGCGATCACCTTATCGTTGCCCAAAAGGCAGGGCTCGGGAAAATCACAGATATATTTTCCCAGCTGCTCTTTGTCGAGACTGTCTAGCACCGCTTGTGGATCGACAATACTCTCGCGGGCAAAATTTAGTAAGCTCGCGCCGATTTTTATCGATTTCAAAGTATCCGCATTAATCAGATGCCTCGTGGCATCCAAAGCCGGCACGTGCAAGGAAACATAGTCCGCACGCGATAGTAACGATTGCAGGTTTTCCATTTTTTCAACTTGGTTAGACAAACGCCAGGCGGCCTCGATAGAGAGAGCGGGATCGTAGCCCATCACCTTCATCCCCAGCGCGAGCGCCATATCGGCAACCATGGAACCGATAGCCCCCAGACCGATAATACCTAAGGTTTTTCCCATCAACTCGCAACCGGCAAAGCGTTTTTTCTCGGCTTCGAGTCGTTTGTGCATCTCCGCAGCATCGGCGTTCATCCCGCGTAAACTTTGCGCATAGTGCATACCTTGAACAATGCCGCGAGAACCTAGCAACATACCGGCAAGCACCAGTTCTTTTACAGCATTTGCATTGGCCCCAGGCGTATTAAAAACCACAATGCCTTTTTCACTGCAAGCGTCGACCGGAATATTATTTACGCCTGCCCCAGCACGGGCGATAGCCTTCAGGGTATCCGGTAAGGGTTCGGAGTGGAGCTTGTGACTGCGCAGGATATAAGCATCGGGATATCCTATATCACTGGAGATTTTATAGCTTTCCCGAGGGAAGCACTCCAGTCCTTTAATGGAAATTTTGTTGTAAGTTTTTATTTTGTACATAGCTTTAGCAAAGTTAGTTTCAGTTAAGGGAATCTCCGATCAATTCAGAGATTCCTGAGCACAGGGAAGTGTTGTCATTTTCAATGGCGTTAAATAATTGAAAATGCGAGAAAAGTCAGACGCGGAGAGGTACTGCATTATCGGATCAAATGAGTCGGATCAAATGAGAAGGCCATCGTTCTGTCAGGGAACTTCGGTGACACACTGATAGGCCCAACTCAACCACGGCATCAGTGCTTCGAGATCTGACTGCTCAACCGTCGCGCCGCACCAGATACGCAAACCAGAGGGCGCATCGCGATAGGCGCTAATATCGTAGGCAACGTGTTCTTTTTCAAGGAGTTTGACCATCGCTTTAATACGCTCGGCCTCAGCGTCAATAGTAAGACAAACACTGGTGTTTGAAATTGTCTGTTCATCCTCGGCGAGAAAGTCAATCCAGTCATGCTTGGCGACGAACTGCTTAATGACCGAAAAATTCTGTTCAGACTTGGCCAGTACAGCAGTCTGTCCGCCCATAGACTCGACCCAATTCAAAGCGTCCAAATAATCGGCAACACAGAGCATTGAAGGTGTATTAATCGTCGCGCCCTGGAAAATTCCATCGATCAATTTACCGCCGTTGGTCATGCGGAAAATCTTGGGTAAGGGCCAAGGCGGCGTGTAAGTCTCCAGCCGTTCGACCGCACGGGGACTGAGAATCAACATACCGTGGGCACCTTCGCCACCCAGCACTTTTTGCCAGGAAAAAGTAACAACATCGAGCTTTTTCCACGGCATAGGCATCGCAAAGACAGCTGAGGTAGCATCGCAAAGGGTGAGGCCTCGACGATCGTCGTCAATCCAGTCTCCATTGGGTACTTTGACGCCAGATGTGGTGCCATTCCAGGTAAAGACGACATCGTTGTCAAAGTTCACCTGAGAGAGATCGGGAAGTTTGCCGTAATCCGCTACCAGAGTACGGACATCATCCAGCTTGAGCTGTTTGGTAATATCGATCAGCCAATCCTTTCCAAAAGATTCCCAGGCTAAAGCATCCACAGCCCGAGCACCCAACAGAGACCACATTGCCATTTCAAAAGCGCCTGTATCCGAAGCCGGGACCACACCGACCCGATAACCTTCGGGCAGATCGAGCAGTTCGGCGGTTTGATCGCAGACGCGCTTGAGTATGGCTTTGCCAATGGTCGCCCGATGCGAGCGGCCCAGGGAACTCAGATCGAGCTGAGCGACATCGTAGCCAGGGCGCTTGCTGCAGGGACCGGATGAAAAATTAGGGTTCTGGGGTTTCGTTGAAGGCTGCGTTGGCACTGTGAAGTTCCTCTTAGCATTATTGATAATGAACCGCGTGGATCTAAAATATACCGATTATGCCAGCATTTATCGCCGGATTATATATCAGCACTGTTCGCGAGAAGCGCCTACTTTAATAGGTCATATTGTTAACTTGTGACGAATGAGCCTAACCAGCTATCTTTCATTTTCGCTACCTTTTCATTTTTATTATCGCCCAATAAAATCGAGCCGTTTGGCAAAATAATAGCGCTGCAAGCAAAGACGGCGATGGAACGATGGAAACCCGTCAAAGCGAGTGATTACAGAGAGGTTTAATCAAAGCTCTGATCCATACCCAGGGAGGGCATACCCGGGCGAGTCCCGCCCACAGGTTTAGCGGGAACACCGACAACGGTGGTATGCGGAGCAACATCATTTAGAACAACGCTACCCGCACCGATTTTAGCGCCTTCGCCAATGCGAATATTACCCAGAAGCTTGGCACCCGCACTTAGTAAAACCCCCGAGCCAACGTTGGGATGGCGATCGCCGCCATGTGCACCGGATCCTCCAAGAGTGACATTATGCAGAATGGAAACATTGTCACCGACCGTTGCTGTTTCACCAATGACCAAACCAGTAGCATGGTCCAGCATGATGCCCGAACCCAATTTAGCCGCCGAATGGATATCGACATCGTAAAGCGCATGAATACGATGTTGCAGGTAAAGCGCTAGCTGTCGGCGATTTTTAGACCAAAGCCAATGGGCGATTCGGTAGGACTGTAGTGCGTGAAACCCCTTAAAATACAGCAGGGGCATCATAGTCTGATTGCAAGCCGCATCTCTCGTGTAATGGGCCAGAAGATCGTCCAACATAGCGTCCAGTATGCTGTCATCTTCTGATAGCGCTTGTTGAAAAATAGACCAGATGGTCATAGCGGAGACAGTCGTATTTGCCAGATCACTGGGAATCAAGAAGCAAATGGCATCGGCAAAACTGTCGCGATTAAGCACCGTGCTGTGGAAAAAACTTGCCATATCAGGCTGAGCTTTAGATGCCGCCTGCGCCTCGGACACAATCGATTGCCAGACCCGCTCTCGACGGTGCCGGCTGCGCGGGAATTCGACAAATGATTCCGAGCGCTCATTCATAAAATTTTACCGCCTTATAAAAGCGCACAGTGCGGTGTTAATTTCGCTGGAATCAATAGCCGAATTCTCCAAACAGTTGTTTTTGCATGCGTCGGTCGCCTACTCGCGCCATAAGGCCACCGAGTATTTTCGACAGGTGAGTAGCGGCGCACCCGCCAACCTCAATGATTTCGCGGGGCATTGGCAAAAATGGCTTGCCCACTGTTGCTGCGGCGCTGTATTGCCTACGCTTTGATGGGCTTGTAGCGTACGCGGTGCGGCTGGGCCTTATCGCCTTTGCGCTTGCTGAAATCCTCGTGGTAGTCGGTGTAATTACCTTCGAAAAGAGTGATTTCACTTTCGCCTTCATAAGCCAGAATATGGGTAGCTACCCGGTCCAAAAACCAGCGGTCGTGAGAAATAATCATGACGCAACCGGGGAACGTCAACAACGCTTCTTCCAGAGCTCGCAGAGTCTCGATATCGAGGTCGTTGGATGGCTCGTCGAGCAGCAGTACATTCGCTCCTTGCTTGAGTGTATTGGCCAAATGCAAGCGACCGCGCTCACCGCCCGAGAGATCGCCAACTCGTTTTTGTTGGTCACTGCCTTTGAAGTTGAAGCGGCCCACATAAGAGCGAGAAGGCACTTCGTAGCTACCAATACTGAGAATATCGGCACCGCCGGAGATAGCCTCCCATACGGTTTTCTTGTCATCGAGGTTTTCACGGCCCTGCTCTACATAGGCAATTTTAACCGATTCACCCGTGACAATTTCACCACTGTCGGGCTGTTCAAATCCGGCGATCATGCGAAACAGTGTGGATTTACCAGCGCCATTACCGCCGACAATTCCGACAATAGCGCCTTTGGGAACGATAAAAGACAGATCATCGATCAGCAAAAGATCGCCAAAACGTTTACTGACGCCATTAAATTCGATGACTTTATCTCCCAGGCGCTCGCCGGGGGGAATGTAAATTTCATTGGTTTCGTTGCGACTTTGGAAATCCTGGGATTGCAGTTCTTCGAAACGTTTCAAGCGAGCTTTATTTTTTGCCTGGCGGCCTTTGGGATTTTGACGCACCCACTCCAGTTCCGACTGAATAGCTTTTTGCCGGGAAGCCTCCGTTTTCTCCTCTTGCTGCAGACGCTTTTCTTTAGCTTGCAGCCACGTGGAATAATTTCCTTCGTAGGGGATCCCATAGCCCCGATCCAATTCCAGAATCCAACCGGCGGCGTTATCGAGAAAATAACGATCGTGGGTAATAGCCACAACAGTACCGGGGAATTGTTGCAGGAACTGTTCCAGCCAAGACACCGATTGTGCATCCAGGTGGTTGGTTGGCTCATCCAATAGCAGCATATCCGGCCGCGACAGTAATAAGCGACAAAGTGCTACCCGGCGTTTTTCACCCCCGGAAAGGTTGTTGATGCTGGCGTCCCAGGGTGGCAGGCGCAAGGCGTCTGCCGCCTGCTCCAGCTTATTGTCCAGGTTGTGGGCATCCCAGACCTGAATAATGTCTTCACAGCGAGCTTGCTCTTTGGCCAGGGCATCGAAATCGGCGTCCGGTTCGGCATAGGCGGCGTAGACTTTATCGAGGGACTCTTGGGCATCCAAGACCTCGCGAACACCATCTTCAACGTTGCCGCGGACATCTTTATCGGCATCTAACTTGGGCTCTTGGGGCAAATAACCGACTTTAATGTCCGCCATGGAGCGGGCTTCTCCGCTATAGTCGGTGTCGACGCCAGCCATAATTCGCAATAACGTGGATTTGCCCGAGCCATTGACACCAAGCACTCCGATCTTGGCGCCAGGAAAGAAGGACAGGGAAATATCTTTGAGTATTTGGCGTTTAGGCGGGACGGTTTTACCGACCCGATTCATGGTGTAGACGTACTGCGTCATAACAGGTAATTACCGTTATTAGGAGAGGGTATGATGGATACGCACGTTAGCGTAACTCGAAGTCGGCTGCAAGCAATCAGCGAATTACAGAGAAGCGGTGCCAGAGGGTATTAATGCCTTCCTTGTCTTGCTAAATTAGTTCCAGCTTTGTAAGCCATCACATAGCTATCGAGACGATGCTAAAATGTCCATTGGGATTTCAAACACGCTAGGAATACTTGCCGTAAGATTTGCGTCAATTGCTATCCATAAAGTTTGAAAGCGCGATAGATTCTTGTCGACTATTTCGTTAACGAGTCCGACAACGACATTAATGTGTGGTAGCTTTAACGTGTGGTGGATTTGTATACGAGGGGCTGTTCAGGTAAGAACGACGTTATCTGACAAGGCCTTACTCTATCGAACTATCGGGAAACAATATGAACAATGTCGTCAAGCGGCACTGAGGCAAGAACAGAATGCGTTCTCGATTAGCTCACTGTGAGCGCACAAAATTATTCTTACAAAAATTTCGACAAGAGCTACCGCGCGTATGTGGCTGAGTTTTTTCGTCAATAGTCTATTAATTATTATTATTGTACTGATTCACTACGAGACGCTGCGGCAGCTCTCTATTGTGATTCCCCGATTAAGTATCTTGCCACGGCTGCGTATTTTAGTCGGAATTATTGGTGCCCTCTGTGGCCACGTTGCAGAGATTTGGGTCTTCGGTTTGGCTTACTACTGGATCAGCGATGTGGGCGAACTCGGCTCTCTGCAGGGAAATTGGGATGGCACACTGCTAGACAGCGTGTATTTTTCTTTCAGTTGCTACACCTCTTTGGGCTTTGGTGACATCGAACCCATTGGCCACCTTCGATTTCTGGCCGGGCTGGAGGCCTTGGTCGGACTAGTGCTCATCTCCTGGACGGCTTCTTTTTTATTCCTGGAGATGACCCGTTACTGGCGGGAAAAATAGTAGGGCCGATCGTGATTTTATTTCCATGCTTACGCCTCTCGTGTTGCGTCGTTTGCCCAAGCGAAGCGAACTTCCAACAGCCCCAAAAAATTCAACGGGACAGCGGGCCTCATTCTTCGGTATGAGCGAGGCTGCACATTCGCACTGATTAAGGGTAGCCATGAAACAGGAGAACGGTCGCTTTGATAGACGTATCGTTTGTGTGGAGAGTTGCGGTTGCGGCCAGAGCCCTTGGCTGTTCGCTTGTTTTCGGGCAGAATGCAACGCCTTAACTTCAAGAATAATCTGATTAACTCATCCATGAATTAATCTTCGGTCAAAAAACAAAAATTGAATTTTTGTTTTTCTCGCATTTTCAATCACTTAATGTCATTGAAAATAGCAGCACTTCCCTGTGCAGCAGGAATATCTGAATTAATCAGAGATTCTTTAAACTCAAACTAGAGGAGCCTTTACTGAATGGCGAAGGAAGAAAACATTAAACTCGATGGCGTAGTCATCGAAACCCTGCCCAACACCCAATTTCGCGTCGAGCTGAAGAATGGCCATATAGTAACTGCCCATATTTCAGGCAAGATGCGCAAAAATTACATACGCATCCTCACCGGCGATGAAGTTACCGTGGAAATGAGTCCATACGACTTATCAAAAGGCCGAATCACCTACCGCGAAAAATGAAGCGGCCCGCGCCGCAAAGCAATAGTGTGTTTGAGCCTCCCGAGATCATTAAGGTAGGCTTCGGTGCCCCACCGCACTCATTAAAACACAACGATTACAATCGGCCCGTTATAACTTAAGTGACTTTTCACCGCGGCTGATACCCGAAACGCCCGTTCGCACCACCTCCAAAATCATTGATTCACCGACAGCCTCAATAAAAGCGGTAAGTTTATCCCCGTCGCCCGACAGTTGTACCGTGTAGGTGGTCTGAGTCACATCAATAATTTGGCCCCGGAAAATGTCAACGCAGCGTTTAACTTCATCGCGAAATCTACCGGTGGCGTGCACCTTGATCATCATCAACTCGCGTTCAATATGAACATCCTGGGTTAGATCCACCAGTTTCACGACATCGATAAGCTTGTTGAGATTTTTGGTGATTTGTTCAATCCCGCGCTCGTCGCTGATCGTCGTCAGCGTCAAACGAGACAGCGAGGGATCCTGCGTTGGCGCCACATTTAAGGTTTCAATGTTGTAACCGCGCTGAGAAAAAAGACCGACAACTCGCGATAGCGCCCCCGATGCATTCTCCAACAATACCGAGATAATTCGTCGTTTCATGAGGTGCGCTCCGTTTTACTCAGGAACATATCGCCGACGCTTTGCAGAGGAATTTGCATGGGATAGACATGTTCGCTGGAGTCGACATGGATATCCATGAAAACGACTCTATCTTTCATCGCAAAACACTCTTCCAGCTTGGGCAACAACTCTTCGCGCTTAGTTACCTTGATTCCAACGTGACCATAAGCTTCTGCCAGGGCGACAAAATCCGGCAGTGAATCCTCGTAGAGGATCTCTGAATAGCGGCTACCGTAGTTCATGTCCTGCCACTGTTTGACCATGCCCAAGGCATGATTATTGATATTGATAATTTTAATCGGCAAACCGTATTGCTTCAGCGTGGATAACTCCTGGATACACATTTGCACGCTACCCTCTCCAGTGATGCAGACAACAGTGGCGTCGCGCTCGGCAAACTGCGCACCCATAGCGGCGGGAATCCCGTAGCCCATAGTGCCAAGCCCTCCGGAAGTGATCCAGCGACGAGGGCGGTCAAAAAGATAGTATTGCGCTGCAAACATTTGATGCTGCCCCACGTCTGTAGTCACAATCGCGTCTCCACGGGTGACCTTATAAACCGCCTGTACGACTTCCTGAGGCTTTATCTGGTCGCCCGAGGTATCAAAACGATTTTGCGTGTAGATACCGTGCTTCTCGCGCCATTCATTAATCGTATGCCACCAGCTCTCTAAAGCAGGCTGATCGATTTGATCCTGGTCTTTTTTGATCAGTTCCAGCATCTCGCCGAGTACAACCTCAGCAGGGCCCACAATTGGAATGTCGGCACGAATAGTTTTGGAAATGGATGCGGGATCAATATCGATATGAATAATTTTGGCATTCGGACAAAACTTGTCCAGGGTATTGGTAACGCGGTCATCAAAACGCGCGCCGGCAGCCAGAATTAAGTCGCTGTTGTGCATAGCTTTATTGGCTTCGTAAGTGCCGTGCATGCCCAACATGCCTAAAAACTGGTCGTCGGTACTGGGAAATGCGCCCAAGCCCATCAAAGTGCTGGTGGCGGGGTAACCCAAAGTATGAACCATTTCGGTCAGTTTTTCGGGAGCCTTTCCATGCATCGCACCGCCGCCGATGTAAATCATTGGCTGCTTGGCGGCTAAGAGAGCCTTTACCGCCTTTTTAATTTGTCCGCTATGACCTTTCTGCACCGGGTTATAGGAACGCATATAGACACTTTTAGGGTAAGCGTACTCAAAGCGTTGACTGGGGTCAGTCAGATCTTTCGGAATATCAATAACAACCGGGCCAGGTCGACCAGAGCGGGCAATAAAGTAAGCTTTTTTGACGATAGATGGAATATCCATCGGATCCTGCACCATAAAGCTGTGTTTGACGATAGGGCGAGATACTCCAAGCATATCCGTTTCCTGGAAGGCATCTTCACCGATTTTGGTACTGGCAACCTGGCCGGAAACTACCACCATGGGCACTGAATCCATAAATGCAGTAGCAATACCGGTGATGGCGTTAGTGGCACCTGGCCCCGAGGTAACCAGTACCGAACCCACTTTGCCCGTTACCCGCGCGAAGGCATCTGCCGCGTGAGTCGCCGCCTGTTCGTGGCGAACTAATATGTGTTTGATTTTATCTTGACGAAAAATGGCGTCGTAAATATGCAAAACAGCACCGCCGGGATAGCCGAATAACAATTCAACTCCCTCATCGCTTAGCGCCCGAATAAGCATATCGCCACCAGAAAGCATTTCCACTTGAGAATCCTCATGGTTACGAGTTGTTAACTAACGGGAAAGATCACGAAGACAAATTACGAGACAGACTTCACCTAACATAGAGAAGGCCATGCAGGACTTCACCGGCGGCAAGAGTCTGGCAATTTCAGAATTCGTGTCGTGTAAGCGCTTTTGGTTTGAGAATACCAAGTGCGCCTGCGGAAGGGGCCATGAACTAACCGGTAAGTTAGCAGTTCAGGAGTCACTTTAAAGCCAGCGGTAACTGTCTCAAAGTCACTCATAAACCTCAGCATAGAAGTGTGGTTTACGCCTCACACCGCGTAACTCACTGTAGTGAGTTACTCTAAACGAGACTATACCATGAGGACTAAGATAACAATCAATTAACGACGATTAGCGCAGCTTTTGACCAAACGACTGTCGTAAAAAGGACCCATCAGGATTCGAGTCATGGAGGGGTATTTGACATTAACTGTTGAACAATAATCTACTGAAAAAAGACATTGCTTTGATTGAAGGCGTTAGAAAGTAAAAAAGCCCACAATGCGAGCTCACTCATAAAATCCATGGAAATCTTTTACTGAGACCATTGCACGGAACTCCAAAATACTCAGCGATGCCGGCATTCGTTTAAGTGTTGTGGTCAGCGATATCCATGGGGTATCGGCACGCTCGATGGTCAAGGCGCACCTAGAAAAACTTATAACTCCTGACTGATCGACCAATCGTCGTAAGGCGATTGCCGCGGCGGACGTTGATTTAGAATAAAACTGCTAACACGGCTGCCCGAGCGCTGCGCGCAGGCCTGTTGTACCCATTGGCTGGCATCGAGAAAATCCGTTGCCAGATTGTTTTCGCCAGCTTCTACTTCGGCATCAAAGGCGTCGATATTAATTTCACCGTCAACCCCCAATTCCGAAGAAGCCGTAATTTGGCTATCCGTAGATTGATTAATATAGTCGGCGATTAAGGTAATATTGCCACCGTTGCCGCCGATGGCATTGGCAGTAATCACGCTGTTGTCCAGGACAATAAATATCGGATCGACAAAAATATCCCCGCCATTACCTTGGCCGCCGCTTTGCTCGACGCTGGTGGTCATGGCGCTATCGCGTAAATACAAAAGATCGTTTACAAGGACTTTGATTTGACCGCCTCCACCACTGGCAGACTTGGTGCTCAGGCGGCTGTTAGCCAGCAACTTGATGGTGTTGTCGACACGCAGATCAATATCGCCGGCGTCGGCCGT
>JBLIHY010000021.1:0-25768 GCA_047634655.1 Cellvibrionaceae bacterium | reverse complement strand
GAATGTGGACGGTAATTATTGTAAGTCCATTGCCATTGCGTTGCCAATATTTGAGCGTGTTCAATATCCTCAAACAGATTTAACTCTAACCATTCTTGTCTAGCAGTTCGATTAAATCGCTCGACATTTACCCTTTGTAGCCATAACGGGAGGCGGCGAATATCATTCGTATTATTGCTGTCCACCGCCTCCTGTTATTGAGGATTTCTTGATTGGATAATCTTGCGCGAAGCGCCTTTTCTCCCACTAAGCGAAGCGCGAGGCGCAGTGTATTACGTACAGGCCCCTAACCTTTTGTAACCTTCATCTTTAAGCGAATAAAAGTCTAAATCAAAGATATCAATAAGATCACATTCTGCCATTGCAATGCATATTCCTTGTGCTTTAATCCTTGAATATTTGTTATTTTTAGCAAGCTCTTTGAAAAGCAATGACGGACTGATTAGCTCATCGTCTTTTTCTATAAATACTTGAAAGACATGATTCCATTCTGATGGAATATTTCTTGGTATTTTTTTTGCTTTAGATGATTTTGCTTTTTTATAAAACTTGATTCCCCAAAAGGATATTTCGCTTCCAGGTTTTGCTAAGTAAAAAACTAAAGTTATTCCTATAACACCAAATTTTCCTGTTGCTATTAAAAACTCAAACATTACTTATTAGCCCCATCTTATTTTTTAAAAAATGGCTTAGTAGCAATTCAACGCTGCCCTCTAGTCCGTTTGTTATCCCACATTGGCGCTTTGCGCCCTTCATCACAAAAGCGAAGCGTAAAAGAGGTTTCCTTATATTTTTGGCGGAATGTTTCGAAAAAGCTTGGATGTCTTATTGTTATAGAAAAAAATTTCCAAACTTTCATGCATTTCCAAAAAAATATCTGGATATTTTTGCCAGTACCGTAAAACGAATTGCCAACACCTATCTTACTTGGATTAAGTTTTACATTAATCACCATCATAAAAAACACCAATAAAATAATGGGTCCGCTACATGTTATTAATTTTTTGTCTTAGTGGGGCATCTTTGCTGATGCCAGTTATCGAGTACAGGCTCGATTAACGCTGTATCAAGTTCGTCGACTTTAGGTAAATTCACCGACCACTGAGTTTAAAAATCGCAAACCCAGTTCTGTTGTTTGTAAGCGGCTATCGGTATTCGTCAATAATTTTCTTTCTTTCAGTTTATTTAGCCGTGGAATAATAGCGGCGAGTTCAACGCCGGTGCGCTGCTGAAAATAATCCGTGGGCACGCCATCGAGTAAGCGCAGAGCGTTCATAAAAAACTCTAACGGCAATTGATCGCGATCGACAATATTTTGTTTGAAATTAGCGGCTGCACTATTAGCCAGATAATGTTCGGGTTGGCGAGTTTTTTGACGACGAATAACCTTACCACTGTCTGTGTCGCTAACCTTGCCGTGAGCGCCAGCACCGATCCCTAAATAGTCACCGAATTGCCAGTAGTTATTATTGTGGCGAGAAGCTTTTGCGTCCCGTGCAAAAGCTGAAACTTCATACTGTTGGTAACCGTTGGCTGTCAAATATTGCAAACCCTGTACTTGTATACCTAACAGCGCTTCCTCGAGTGGCAGCACTGGCGGTTGCCGATAAAAAAGCGTATTCGGTTCGATGGTTAATTGGTACCAGGAGATATGTTGTGGCTCCAGTTGGACGGCCATTTCCAGGTCGCGCATAGCCGCAGCGAGTGATTGCTTTGGCAAGCCGTGCATCAAGTCGAGATTGATATTGTCAAAACCGGCGCTTTTTGCCACAGCAACGGCGCGTTCAGCTTCCGCGGCAGAATGCACCCGGCCCAAGGCATTGAGTTGAGCATCTTGAAAACTTTGAATGCCGATGGATAGACGATTTATTCCAGCGGCGCGAAAACCTCGAAATTTGTCCTGTTCAAAGGTGCCCGGGTTGGCTTCCAAGGTAATTTCGATCTCCGCTTCAAAGCCGATAAGCTTTTCAACTTCGCACAAAATCACGGCGATGGATTCGGCGGAAAACAAGCTGGGTGTTCCACCGCCAAAAAAAATACTGCAAAGTTTGCGTCCCTGAACCCAGTGGAGATCCTGTCGCAGATCTTCCAAGAGCTTGCCGACATAGTCATCTTCGGGGATTGTTTTGTATTCGTGAGAATTAAAGTCGCAGTAAGGGCATTTCTTTATACACCAGGGAATATGGATGTAGAGGGAGAGCGGCGGCAACACCAGGGAATCCGTCACGAGCAATAGGTCTCTCGAAACATCTGCAAAAATAGCTTGAGCGCTCGACCCCGGTGGCTGAGACGATATTTTTCCTCCTTGGGAAGCTCTGCGGCACTGCAGGATTTTTCCGGCACCCAAAATAAGGGATCGTAGCCAAAACCGTGACTGCCCTGCTCCGCTTCGAGAATAAAGCCTTGCCAGCTGGCCTGACAGATCAGCGGTGTCGGATCATTAGCGTGGCGCATAAAGGCCAACACGCATTGAAAACGCGCACGGCGATCGCGGTGAGGCACACTCTTGAGTTTTTCGAGAATCACACGATTATGGCCTTTGTCGTCACCGTGGAGACCCGAGTAGCGAGCCGAGTAAATACCTGGCTCGCCTTGCAGATAATCGACTTCGAGACCAGAATCATCGGCAATCGCGGGAAGACCCGTCTGCTTGCAAGCGTGGCGGGCTTTAATGATGGCGTTTTCGACAAAGCTGAGGCCGTCTTCGATGGCGTCGGCAACCTCGAACGCTGCCTGGGGAATAACTTTAATGTCGCTTGAAGACAACATGTCCTGTAATTCGTGTAATTTGCCGGCGTTGTTGCTGGCGAGCACTATGGTATCGAAAGAATTTTTCATTATAAATGGCAATGGTTACGGATCATGAGCTTTTGAATGGAGATTTTATTGGAGGTTTTTCCGCGCCCGTTCAAGCTGTTCGCATAAGTCTTCAGCGCCCAGTAACAAGCGAACCGTATGTCGCTGTAGCAAATCCGCAGGAACAAAAAATAAATGGTGGTTTTTTACCGCCGTTAACTGCGTCCAAGATTTCCAATCCTCGAGCCAGTCTGGGCGCTTGTCTCCCACACCGCTGGCAATAATCACATCGGGATCGCGTCGCAATACCGATTCTATACTGATTTTCGGGGCAATAACGGCGGCATCTGCAAAACTATTGCGGCCCCCACAAAGGCGAATCACATCGCTGATAATATGTTGCTCACTGATGGTCTGTAGCGGCGTATTCCAAATCTGATAGAGAACAGAAACCGTGTCGCGATCGCGGTAACGTTTTTCCAACAGAGACAGTCGTGTCAAAAAATCGCTGGCGATCACCTCACTGCTGTCGGCATTTCCCGTGAGAATACCCATGTCGCGAATGGATTTGGCAACATCGGATAAGACCTGCGGCTCGTCCATGTATACCGGTAAACCGAGCCTTGAAAATTGTTGCGCAATTTTAGGCGAAAGACTGGATGACCAGGCGACAATTAAATCGGGACGCAGTGCGATAATAGCCTCCACACTGACGCTCTGGATATTACCCACTCGCAGAATACCCCGAGCTGCTTCGGGATAATCCGCATAGTTAACGGTTCCGACAATACTGTCACCGGCCCCAATACGATAAATATTTTCGACAATATGTGGAGCCAGGGCAATAATGCGCTTTGCAGGCTCCCCGAGACGGATTGTTCTACCGGAATAATCGATGACTTGAAGGTGGCCGTTATCCAGAGTCGAGGAACCGACATCCAGCGTTAAACTCATCAAAAAGATTAACGAAAAAATCGACAACCGCTGACTCAGTGGCCATTTCAATCTAGCGTTCTTGTTTTTACGGATCCGGTGAATATGACTAACCTGTTTAGAGTGATCTTTCGATAAGCTAATCGTTTGTCGAGAGCTAGCTCTGTGGGCCACCGCTTAGCGAGGCCGCTATTGTGGCCCAGCCTCCCATAAAAAGCATCTACGAACTCAATTTCCATTGTCTGGCGACAACTCCACGGACAAGAATTCCATAAACAAAAGCTCCATGCAAAAGCGACTTTCAAAAAAGCGTCGATCTGTTATCTTTCTGTTCTCCTCGATTAGCGACCACCCTAGAGACAGTCGCGTTTAAAAACTCACCGTCGAGTAAGCCGCGCGAAAAACCAACAGACGAAACGCCGTGAAGTCGGTCAACACCCCCCGAGCAAAAGCCGTATAGAATACACAGCTGAATTACTTATCGATCAATGAAAAGGCTTAATAAGGAATGGAAGAACAATACTATCCAGCTTCGGTAGAGGCTAATGCTCAGCAATTCTGGGAGGAAAACCAGTGCTTTACCGCCTCGGAAGAGGCTTCCAAAGAAAAGTTCTACTGTTTGGCTATGTTCCCCTACCCCAGTGGAAAGCTGCATATGGGACACGTTCGCAATTACACCATTAGCGACGTAATCGCCCGGTATCAACGTATGTTGGGTAAAAATGTACTGCATCCCATGGGCTGGGACGCCTTCGGTCTACCCGCAGAAAATGCCGCCATTCAAAATCAGGTGGCCCCAGCCAAGTGGACTTACAGCAATATCGATGACATGAGGCAGCAACTCAAAGCGCTCGGTTTTGGCATCGACTGGAATCGCGAGTTCGCTACCTGCCAGACGGATTACTATCGCTGGGAACAGTGGTTTTTCACCCGCCTGTACGAAAAGGGTCTGGTGTACAAAAAAATGGCAACAGTTAATTGGGATCCGGTCGATCAAACCGTACTGGCTAATGAGCAGGTTATCGACGGCCGCGGCTGGCGCTCGGGCGCAGTGGTGGAACGTCGGGAAATTCCCCAGTGGTTCATCAAAATTACCGACTATGCCGAAGAGCTGCTCGGCGATCTCGATAAGCTAACGGAATGGCCAGAGCAGGTGCGTACTATGCAGCGCAACTGGATTGGCAAATCCCGCGGCGTCGAAATGCGCTTCGCGTTGGCACAAACTATTGCCGGCATCGATCATTTCGATATTTACACGACCCGCCCCGATACAGTGATGGGAATTACTTATATGAGCTTGGCGGCAGAACATCCCATCAGCCTGGAATTGGCAAAAACCCGGCCGGAGCTGGCACATTTCATCGAGCGTTGTAAAACGCAATCGGTTTCCGAAGCGGACATGTCGACCATGGAAAAAAGTGGAATGGATACCGGCATTAAAGCCATTCACCCGCTCACCGCCGAGGAAATACCCGTATGGGTCACAAATTATGTTTTGATGGACTATGGCTCAGGTGCGGTTATGGCGGTTCCCGGCCACGACGAACGCGATCACGCCTTTGCCAGACAGTACGGTCTGGCAATCAAGCAGGTGGTTAAACCACTGGACGATAGCGATTGGGATATTCGAGAACAAGCTTTTACTGAAAAAGGAAAACTGATTCACTCGGGTGCTTTCGACGATCTGCTTTTTGATGCGGCCGTTGACGCCATCGCAGCTGAGTTAGAAAAACAAAATAAAGGCAGCATAACCACCCACTATCGTCTTCGCGACTGGGGAATTTCTCGTCAGCGCTACTGGGGTGCGCCGATCCCAATATTGAACTTGCCAGAGGGCGGCGAAATACCCGTTCCCGCCAATAAATTACCGGTGATACTACCCGAAGCGGTAACCATGGACGGTGTGCAGTCGCCGATCAAGAGTGATCCGCATTGGCGGAAAACTGAATACGGTGGCCGAACCGTTGAACGCGAAACCGATACCTTCGACACCTTTATGGAATCCTCTTGGTACTACGCTCGCTTTACTTGCCCTAATTATGACCAAGGTATGCTGGACGCTAAAGCTGCCAATTACTGGCTACCTGTCGATCAATATATCGGTGGTATCGAGCATGCAATTTTGCACCTCTTGTACGCACGGTTTTTCCATAAGCTGATGCGGGATGAAGGCTTGGTCAAATGCGATGAACCTTTCAAGAGGCTGCTGTGCCAAGGCATGGTGTTGGCGGAAACCTACTATCGCCATAACAAAGACGGCAGTAAAACTTGGTTTAACCCAGTGGATGTCAGCCTGGAGAAGGATGCCAAGGGGAAGATTGTCGCAGCCAAACTGACCGCCACCGGCGAGCTGTTGACAATTGGCGGCACCACCAAAATGTCCAAATCCAAGAACAACGGCGTCGACCCGCAAATCGCGATCAACAAATACGGAGCCGATACGGTAAGACTCTACACCATGTTTGCGGCGCCACCCACACAAACTCTGGAGTGGAGCGATGCCGGTGTCGAAGGTGGTAGTCGATTTCTACGACGCCTTTGGAGAAGTATTTACACACATTTGCAATCGGGCAATCCAGGCGGGATTCCAAATAAATTGGACGCTGCTCAAAAAACTTTGCGCCGCAAGGTTCACGAAACCATCGAAAAGGTGACCGGTGATTATGACGAACGCCAGCAATTCAACACGGCCATCGCCGCCATTATGGAATTGCTCAATGAAATTGGTAAATTGGCCGATCGCTCCACGCCTGAGACACGGGCCGTAGAGCGCGAAGCACTGGAAGTCACCGTACTCTTGCTGGCACCAGTTGCACCGCACATCTGCCACCATTTATGGAGCGCACTGGGTTACGACAGTCATATTATCGATCAGCCCTGGCCTACCATCGATAGGAAAGCCTTAGTGAAAGACAATATCACGGTAGTTGTCCAGGTTAATGGTAAAGTAAGAGATCGCTTCGAAGCGGCGAATAATACGCCTAAAGAGAAATTGACAGAAATGGCTCTGGCCAGTAAAAAAGTACAGGAATTCACTGATAGCAAAACCGTTCGCAAGATTATTGTGGTGCCCAATAAGTTAGTCAATATTGTGGCAAATTGACCGAGTGATGGCCTCTGGTACTTTAGTGAAATTCTCGTTTGAAGCACCGAACGGTCAACGGCGCTTCAACTGACCGAAGACCAGCCTTTATTTATTGGACTATTTAAGAGACCTGCTCTCTGCAAAAAAGCTAGTAGATGTGCATACGAAGATGTGCTTTGAGTGCCTCTGCCATCACTTCACCCAGGGCCACCTCTGAACCAGCGATTGCAGATTGAACAACCGTCAAACTTCGGGAGCACTAATTTTCTCCGAGGGTGCATCGATCTCGGCGGTTGTGTTGGCCTATTGAAATCTCGGGACACCCAAATATACTGTATATTGTGACTGTTAATTTATGCTGAGCCGGCATCTGAAGAACGGCGGGATTAAAGAAATAGATTTATGAAAGTATTGCTGAGCATTTTATTTCTTATCCCAATAGTTTCCTGTTCTAGCTGGCAATTGCGGGGAATGGATAAGGTCACCTTGCAGACTCACAGCATTCATCTACAAGGTGAACGGTCGCCCACCTATCAACTGGTTGAAGACGCGCTCAAGCGAAAAAAATTACTTACAAATGCCAGTAGCGCCGACTGGCGCATCGTAATCTATAATGAAAATATCCAACGGAAAACAGCGTCGCTGACGAGTGAAGGATTGACCGCACAATACGAACTAAAACTCTCTATTGATTATCAAATTTTAGATTCACAACAAAAGCCCCTGAGACCTAGAAATACACTGCAGATTTTTCGCTACTACAATTTTAATCAGTACGACGTGGCGGCTAGCGATGGAGAAGCATCACTGCTGCGAATGGAAATTCGGTCCGCTGCGTCCCGTCAGATTGTTCGGCAACTGCAATTACTGCAACGCTAACCCATGGGTAAACTACGCATCAATCAGCTAGCCAGTCAGCTTAATAAAGGTCTGGCACCGGTGTATTTGATTAGTGGCGACGAAACACTGTTGTTAGAAGAAAGTAGCGATGCTATTCGACGACATGCACTCTCACTAGGCTTTAGCGAACGCGAACGCTATGATGTGGATAAGCAATTTGACTGGAATCGCCTGTTAATAGCCTCCAACACTCTGTCTTTATTCGGTGAAAAAAAAATTATCGAATTGCGCATCGCCAATGGTAAACCTGGCGATAAGGGTAGTAGAGCAATTTGCGACTACTTGGAAGCTCCAAGCGAAAACAACTGTTTACTAATTATCACTGCCAAACTGGATTCTGGGACACAGCGCAGCAAATGGCTTAAAACTGTCGAAAAAATCGGCTGCTGGCTGCCTATCTGGTCCGTAAATTCTGAACAGTTTCCCCACTTTATTGAAGAGCGCCTGCGCAGTGCGCGTTTAACTGCCGACTCACAAGCGATCGAATTACTGGCCATGCGCACCGAGGGTAATCTTTTGGCGGCGAACCAGGAGATTGAAAAGTTAAAATTGCTCAGCGAAGAGGGTCGAATATCCCTGGAACTCGTCTCTACTACGGTTGCCGACAGTGCTCGCTACAATATTTTTGATCTAGTAGATCGAGCACTTCAGGGCGATACCAGGGCGGCCATCAGAAATTTACAGGGTTTGAAATCAGAGGGAACCGACGCCACCATCGTCCTCTGGGGACTGGCAAGAGAGATACGCACTTTGCTGTCGATCAACGCAAAGATTGCCCAAGGCCAAAATCTGAGCCAGGCCGCCAGGCAATCAAATGTTTGGGATAAGCGCCTGGTCCTGGTAGGATCAACCCTGAAAAGACTGTCGGTAAAACAACTGGAAAGACTACTGCGCCAAGCCAATGCCATTGATAAAGCGATCAAAGGACTGCGCAAGGCCGACCCCTGGGGTGAGTTGCAGGAACTGGTAATAGTGCTCAGTGGTAGAAATAGTTTATCTTTAAAAAATTTTCGCTTAAGCTTACAGAGCGACTAGCTCAGCAATCTTTTTATGGTAAAAAAACTTCAGACAAAAGCAGATATACGACGTAGCCTCGAGACAGCTATTCATCGATACTTGAATGACGGGGGGATGATCAGCGCCGTTCAACAGGGTGTTAGTGGCAATGATGTTCGTCAAGATATAGGCCAAAAAACGCTGTTTGTTCGCGATGAAAAAGTGCCGCGCACGCTACTCAATCAAGCCGTCAAAGAAATTGAGCAACGCAAGTCTAAACAAAAAACCGGGCATTCTTCTCAAAAAAGGCCGAGGAAAAAAATAATTTACGATGACTTCGGCGATCCTATTCGAGAAATATGGGAATGATTTGCAAATTACCGTTCACTGAATCTGAACAACTCTATCTAGTCAAGTAAGCAATATCTATCCAACCAAGCAATCCGCGAAAAAGTTTGAGGGGTGATTGGCCTCAACGTTTCGATCGGAAATACCAACTATCCAAACTTTGTTCGCTTCCGCGGCCGTAAAGCGAAGGCGGTCATCGCCACTAAAACTTTCTTGCGACACCACCCCGAAAAATCTACGACTCTGGCTCTACCTTAGGTAACATGTTTGTGTGGTTCACTCTCAATAGTGCGATAACATTGCAGGGTAAGGTTGACAAGATCGTCATGCGATTTGCGAAAAACATTGTTACTTGGCCAAGCCTTTGCCAACCATATCCAACATCTACGGTAACTGTTTGCACGTATCAGCACTGAATCAATTCAATAATTTTGCTTAATTATGCTGACACGCACTACCCTGTTCGCCTATGGCTTCATGGCCTTCCCGCTGGCCGCCGCATTCATTGCGCTGCAAGTTATCATACCTACGCACTACGCCGAAACAACAGCGCTTAGCCTCAGCACCATCGGAGGGATAATATTGTTGGCCAGGCTCTGGGACACAATCACCGACCCCCTGGTTGGCTATCTGTCGGACAAAACACCCGAACACCTGGGAAGGCGACGACTGTGGATTTTGGTAAGTATCCCGCTGATCCTTATTTCTGTATTTTTGCTCTTTAATCCAAGCACAACTGCCGATGCCACTTACCTGCTTACCTGGACTTTGGCCATTTACATAGCGGGGACCATGGCCATAATACCAATGAACGCGTGGGGCGCTGAGCTCTCCAATGACTATCACCAGCGCAACCGGGTAACCGGTACTAGGGCCGTATTTGGCTTATCTGGGGCTCTGGCGGCCTTGAGTATTCCGGTCATCCTAGGCGAAAGCAATTCCGATAACATGACGGATACGCTCCACGCAATTTCCTGGCTAGTGGGCCTAACGCTGATTGCCGCTTCTGCTCTGCTGTTCTTTGTCCCTGATCGGCATTCAGTGGCACTACCTCCCAACCAATTCAAATCGGCTCTGACTCTACTTAAACAACCCTCGCCTTTCCGCCGCCTTCTTGTCAGCTTTTTGAGTAACTCGATAGCAAATGCTATACCAGCGACGCTATTTCTGTTCTACGTTACCTACGTGCTGCAGAGCTCCGATAAAGCGGGACTATTACTATTCACTTATTTTCTCTGCTCTATAATTTCCATCCCCTTTTGGATGAAACTTGCGAAGAAATGGGATAAGCACAAGACTTGGTGCGTGTCGATTATCGTAGCTTGCTGTTTTTTCGCCTGGACACCCTTCCTGGATAGCGATAGTTTCTGGTTGTATTTTTTAATTGTTGTCGCCACCGGATTTACCACCGGCTGTGATTTAATGATTCCCTCCTCGATGAATGGCGACCTGGTGGAATGGGACGCAAAAACTTCGGGATACCGGAGGCCGGCCATCTTTTTCGCACTATGGGGAACAACAACTAAGCTAGCCTTCGCACTGGCTATTGGTATCGCCTTTCCACTTCTGGATTTTTTTGATTTTAGTGCCAACGCGGAAAATTCCAGTAGCGCCTTAAATGCACTGGCTTGGATGTACGGATTGCCAACTATTCTATTCAAAATAATTGCATTGTGGTCAATGAAGGGTTATCCGCTCACCGAGAAAGAATATGGTTCGTTGTTAAATTCTCAACAGCCATCGACTACGAACTAAAAGCCGAAAAGAACGGAATCAATCGAAATCTGTCACACAGTAACCATTACCTTGCCTTACCGCAGGCGGGTCCACTACGACCAAGTTGGTCCGCAGAGCGGATCTATCATCCTTAGCTATAATTCGATACAATCTGTAGATTAATGTTTATTTTCATATACAATGGATATTGATTATTTTGCTATCAGCCTGGCAACTATTGTGAGTGGATACCAGCCTCACACAGGATCCATCGTCTTTGATAAATCCTGAATAAAAGTCAGAGATTCACTAGGAGTAAGCTTGAATGGGAGCTAGTCCAAAGGATGAAACACAGGGAAATGTTTCGCTGCTAGGTTAATAGCCTCGGACCAATCAATTTAACGCACTTTCCATGGCAGGTGCCATATATGGATGACAGGATATTACAACAGCCCCCCATACCCATCGACGATATTCACAGGCTAAAATCTTATGCTAAAAGTCATGGGATGAAAGTTTATGAACTGATCGATGAGATACTAGAGTGGTTTTTTACACACTACAATAAACAGAGATTGCTGCTATTGTCCTCGCCAGGCGGGTTTGGTGCCAAACGGTCTAATAAGTACTGGTCGATTTGGATACGCGAAGACCTCCACACTCGAGTTCAGGCAATGTCTAAAAAACAGGGAACTTCCCAAAACAGAATTATCTACACCGCATTAAAATACTACATAGAAGAAAAGATTCCATAAACTGCTCGTTACATTGAAGATTTAGTATATAAAGTATATTTTTTATATGTTTTTGTATATTATAATCCACAGCCATGTTTTTGGTCTCACGCACACTCCAGTGACGGGATAGACAAATGAAGAAAGCAAACTATGTAAAAGGCCACTTCAATTTAGCTTATATATTGTGTGTATTCATATACTTTATCGTAGCGAGTGGTTTCTTCAGCAGTCAAAGGATTTTAAAACGCTCTAGAAAATTAAACAGTTTTAGTGCTCAGCCAGCAGATACTTTCCACTGGGTACGACCAGAGGCTTGAGCCACAACGAAAAGCGACGATCAAATTTATCTTTTCAAGCGAGTAGGAAGATCAGATGAAATTTACCATACTATTTATTGGACTCTCCATTAGCCTCCTTTTGAGTTCAATTGCAGCCAGTGAAAATATTTCGCTGACTATTGAAGAAAAGAAAAGTATCGAAAATCACTTTCAGCAGATTTTTAATTCGACGGAAAATACGCAAATTGACATACGACCTACAGAAGTGCCGGGCTTATTTGCCGTTTATCTTACCGACCAAGTCATCTATCTTCACCTGGGTTCAAAACTTATGATTTTAGGAGAGGTGTACGACACATACGAGATACCACTAAGCAAGGAAGAACCTTCGAAGCGGAGATTAGCGAAATCAAACGCTTCACCCGCAGTGACTAGCGCGGGCATCGGCAATGACAGAATCTATCGCTTTTAGGGTTGCCGCGACAGCCCAGCCAATGCGACGTAAGATTAGGCTCGGGCAGGAACACGAAGCTTTAATGAGAGAAAGCAAATAGTTGGGAAGCTACTTCGTTATCAAGCGGGTAACAGTGAGCAGAGTTTTATCGCTGTTTTAGGGAGTGGCTATCTATTTTGGGACTTATTATCACTGAGGATACCTCTATGTGTACGTTAAAGAACAACATACGGGGGCTGGACGATCGGTTAGCAGAACTAGAACAGGTCAACCACACTTTGTTAACCCGAGTAGATTTATTGGAAAATGACAAAGATTCATTTATTCGATTATTAACGCTGGTTGAAGACAACCTGCGCAGTATTACGCTTACTCTGGTAAAGCTTGAAAAAAACAAAAACCAATAGTAACTACGCCTCCGGCAAGAAACCCAAAGCCTTTTAGCGGTTCCAGAACGACATCGTAGACACAGCATATTCCAAATCCAAAAACCTCCCCTGCATTAAAGTTTCTTCGCTGAAATCAAACGGCGGCCAGTTCCGCGGCCTTATCGACATCTACTGACACCAAACGAGACACGCCGGCTTCGTGCATCGTAACGCCCATTAAATGCTGAGCGACTTCCATAGAAATTTTGTTATGGGTAATGTAAATGAATTGAACATGCTCAGACATTTCCTCAACTAAGCGGGCATAACGGCCTACATTGGCATCATCCAGAGGTGCATCAACCTCGTCGAGCATACAAAAAGGTGCCGGATTCAAACGAAATATAGAAAAAACCAGAGCGATGGCCGTCAGTGCTTTTTCACCACCGGAGAGCAAGTGAATAGTACTGTTTCGCTTGCCCGGCGGGCGCGCCATGATGGTAACACCTGTATCCAGGAGATCTTCGCCGATCAGTTCCAGGCTGGCATGGCCACCACCGAAAACCTTGGGGAACAATTCTTGAATACCCGTATTGATATGATCGAAAGTTTCCTTGAAACGGGTGCGGGTTTCCCGATCGATCTTCAGGATGGCACTCTCTAAGGTATCCAGCGCCTCTCGTAAATCTTCATCCTGTTTGTCCAGACAATGCTTGCGTTCGGAATCGATTTTAAATTCGTCAACAGCCGCCAGATTAATAGCCCCCAGTCGGGCGATGCGATTCTGGATGAGTCTCAGGTCTTCCTCGAGACGATCCTCTCGGGCATCCTCGGCGAGCGCTTCCAAGAGCACCTGCAGATCGTGTCCGTTATCCTGAAACTGTCGACTGAGCGTTTCCAGCTGAACTTGAATCGTCTGCGCGGCCACTCGCATTTCAGTGAGCTGTTCTCGGTTTTGTTGCAACTGTTGTTCGATAGATACGCGGGTGCGCTCAGCGTCGCGCAACTGCTGCTCTACTTGTTCCATCTGTATGCGTGCAGTCGTCAGTTGCTCTTCGACGCGAATCCGCTTTTCGAGTAATGTATCGAGCTCGGTTTGATGGGTTTCGGTCGGATCTTCATCATCACTCAGCGCGACCTGCAGTTGTTCCCGACGAAGATCCAATCGCGTCAATTGCGTCTGTGAACGTTGAATAGATTCGAGAATAGATTGCCGCTGCGTTTTAATAGATTGATGGTGCATGGCCAGCGCATGTAAACGATCTCTATCGCCGTGGGCGCGCTGCCGATTTTCTTCGAGTTGAAGTCGCAGTTGATCTCGGCGAAGTAACAGACCTTCTTTTTCCTCGGTATCGTTTTCCATTAGCGCAATCGCTTCCTGCAAAGTCCGGCGAGCCAGACTTAACTGATCGGCTTCAGTTTCTAACTGCTGCTTGGCATCCGCAATATCGCTGGCCAGAGTTTGCCGGCGCTTTGCCTGCTGCTCCACACGGACCTTTATGCCATCAAGTTTGGACTGTTGTCGATGATAGCGTTGATTGATTTCATCCAACTCGCGACGATTTTGTTCGCGCTGTTCCTCCTTGTTTTTCAGGGCTTGGCGTTGCTGGCTAATAACTTCTGTCAATTCGCGAATGTGCAATTCAAAGTTAGCAGTTTGACCGTTGAGTTGCTCCAATTCTTTCTGGCGGGCAAGCACGCCAGCTTCACTATCTGCTTCGCGGCTCACTCGCAGCCAGTTCGGGCCAAACCACAAGCCTTTGGCAGTCACCACCGATTCATAACTGGACAGCTGTAGACGCATTGCCAGGGCCTCTGCCAGCGTTTCCGCGACGTAAACATTGGCCAACAGATTGTCTGTATTTAAATTTCCTCGAGTGTAATCGGCCAGAACCGGACGGGATCGATGACTGCTGGAGCGCGCCGCCTGTGTATCGAGCAACATCAAACTGCCCTGCTCCAGAGAATTCAATAATTCGGCAATTTGATCTACGCCGTCCACACAAAGCGCCTGCAAGGCGTCGCCCAGCACCAATTCCACAGCGCCCTGCCATTTTGGCTCTACCTGGATCTGGGAAAGTAAGCGAGGAGTTTGGTGGAGATTTTGTGACTGTAACCAGCGATCGAGCTGCTCGCCGCCGGACATAACCGATTGTTGTAGCGCTTTGAGCGAAGCTTGTCGTCCGCGAGCCGTCTGTAGCTGCGAGCGTAGCTCACTGAGTCGGTTTTCGTCGGCACTGATACTTTCACGATCCGTCACAATATCATCGGCTACAGGCGCTAAGCGATGCTGGCGCGCTTCGCGGCTTTCCTGTAGTTTTTCGATCTCAGCGCGAAGTTCCTCCATCTCTGCATGATAATTACCGTTGTCGTCCAGATCGGCTTCACCTTGCAAGCGCTTAGTACGGTCGAGCAAACGCGTCTGCGCTTTTTCTAGGTGCTGGATGCGCGACTGTTCCACTTCGGCTTTGCGGCGAGGGATTTGTGACCGCTGATTAAAGTCGTCCCACTGCTGCTGCCAGGCCTGCATAGCCTCCTCTACGACCGAAAATTCATTCTTGGAAGTAGTCTCAGAGACTTGTAAGGTTTGCAACTGCGGTTCAATTTCCGCGAGTTCAATTTCCCAGTTGGCGGCCTTCCGCTGATCACTTTGCAGATCCTCTTGAGCCTGTTGTTGCTCGCGTTCAGCTTGAGTAAGATCGCCACTCAACTGGCGACGACGCTCCTGAAAATGGTGGATACGCTGTTCAATACGAGCAATTTCCGTCCCCAAACCATAGAAATTTTTCTGTATTTCATTGACGTTATCGCTGTATTCGGTGAATAAACTGCGATACTTCTCCATCTCAGTATCCAGACCTACCCGCTGAGTCAACAGCGACTCGATAAGCAACTGCTGTTGCTGGATGCTCTGACGTTGCGAGGTAGATTGCCCTTCGAGCAGTCGATAGCGCAAGGCATCCAGACGGGCTTTGAGTGCTCGCTCCTGCTGTTTGTATTCAGAGTACTTCTCCGCGGCCTGGGCCTGCTTTCCCAAACGGACCAGCTGTCGGTCCAGCTCCTCGCGAATGTCGTTAAGACGCTCCAGGTTCTCCTTAGTGCGACGCATACGATTTTCAGTTTCCCGGCGCCGTTCTTTATATTTGGAGATCCCGGCCGCCTCTTCGATATAGACTCGCAACTCTTCAGGTCTGGCCTCAATTAGACGGGAAATCGTACCCTGCTCGATAATAGAATAACTGCGTGGGCCCAAACCGGTACCCAGAAAAATATCGACGATGTCCCGGCGGCGACATTTGGCACCATTGAGATAGTAGTTGTTGCGCCCATCTCGGGTCACCTTGCGCTTGATCGAGATCTCACTAAAACTGGCGTATTCACCCGTTAAGGTTCCCTCGCTATTGTCGAACATCAATTCTACAGAGGCCTGACCTACGGGTTTACGGCTGCTGGAACCGTTGAAAATAACATCCGCCATAGATTCACCCCGCAGGTTTTTGGCGGAGGATTCACCCATTACCCAGCGTACGGCATCGATGATATTGGACTTACCACAACCGTTGGGACCGACAACCGCACAGAGATTGCTGGGGAAGGAAACCGTGGTCGGATCGACGAAGGATTTGAATCCGGCCAACTTTATATTTTTTAAGTGCATAGATTAACTATCGCTAGTAACGCTTTGTTTTAAAAGAATAAAATCAATTTAATTGTTGTAATTAGCTTTTGAATCCGGCCGACTTTGTGTTTTTCAATAAAATAGATTAACTATCTCTAGTAACGCTTTGTTTTAAAAGAATAAAATAAATTAAATTATTGTGGTTAATTAGAGCGGATGGCGTTGGAAAAGCGATTGTACACGGATCTCCAAAATATTGAAGATCCTCACCGTGGTCCGTTGCGACGCTTGACTCAAAAAGGTGGCGATCACAAATGAGTGGTTCTACAGTTGTATGGCAGCGCTTTACGCACAAAAATTTTATTTTCAGATAAGACGGATCCTACAGAGGTTTCCGGCTCAGCACTGGCAGAGCATCCGGACGACGAATCCGATTGAGTCGACCTTTGGCACGATCCGCCATCGAACCAAGCGATCCAAGGGCTGTTTAACCCGAGATGGGTGTTGTACATGATGTTTAAACTGGGGATGTGTACCGAGAAAACTTGGCGTCGGTTACGGGGATTTGATTACCTCGCCAAGGTGATCTCCGGCGTCGAATTCAAAGATGGCATTGAAGTTCAAAAGAGTGATCGGAACGTCGCTTGATTAACTGGCCATACACCAGATTTGACAATAGCTCGAGCACATCGCACAGATGGTGAAGCATCTCCAGCAACTTCCAGACAGCAAGAAGAAGTATCGGAATATCGCTCTGGTGTTAACAGGCTTTTTCGGGGCCTTTCGTCGCAGCGAGCTGGTCGCAATACAAGTCAACGACCTGGCGTGGGAGCCGGAGGGCTTGATCATTCCGCTGCCCCGTTCCAAAGGCCACCGGGTTAGCGAGAGCCCTCCCCTTTGCGGGGAATCCAGCCTGTTGTCCGGCCAAAGCAATAAAGAAATGGATGGATACCGCTGATACAGCGACTGGTCCGCTGTTTCGGCCAGTCAATCGCTGGGATCAGGTTCAAGCTAGGCAACTTAATCCTGGGGCCATCAATAACTTGCTCAAAACGCTGGGCGGCGTCTGCCTGTTTGATTTTGTTCCTGAGCTGAGTAGTCACAGCTTTCGCCGTGGCCTATCCACTTCAGCAGCCCGTGAACGGGTAGATTTTGAACTCATTAAGAAACAAGGTGGTTGGAAAAATGATGCGGCCGTCTGGGGGATACATCGAAGAGGGGCAGCAGCTATCTGATAATGCTTCCGTCATATTGATGGAGAAATCGGATGAATTGCTCTCAAAATCTGCGGACCAGGCCTAATAACACACTTCATCAGTCCTGAATAAGTCTTGCTTGGCGGTACCCGCTGAAAGACGGGATAACAGCAACAATAATTGAAGCACTGAACATAGCGGCAATCAAATACATACTGTTCTCAGTGAGTAAATTAATTTCGATGTTTAGCCCAAAATGGGATACCAAATAATCGTGCAAGAAAGATAAACAAGCCGCCAGAAGCCCGGTCCCCAAAACACAGCTCAGCAGCGTAATCAGCAACGCTTCCAGTTCAATCAGCAAAAACAAAAAATACGGTGGTGCACCAATGGCGCGAAGCAGATGAATTTCACGGCGACGCTCACGAATTGAGGCAAGTAGCATCGCGCTGACTCCCAAACAGGCTGCAACAAAAACCAATGCAGATACCAGTAGCAGTGTATTTTCTAAAACACTCATCATCTGCCAGAGTTCAGATAATGCAACCCCTGGCAGAATGGCCACCACAGGCTCCTGTGCGTACTCGTTGATTGCTCTTTGAAGTTGGAATGTGACCATTTTTGAGTTGAGGCCAAGCATGAACGCGGTAATGCTCTTGGGCTGTAGTTCTGATTGTTCCAGCTCTCTTTGGGTGATGGTACCGTTATGTGTTTTTACACCCTGCCGCCAATCAATATGAATCGCTTCAATGCCTTGCAGGCTAACATGTAATGTTTGATCAACGGGCGTGCCGGTGGCAGCCAAAATGCCAACCACGGTAAACGGTCTGTCATCATGCATGCTAAAGCTGGTTGCGGCGATTCCGTGGGCCAATGTAATCTTGTCACCCAATTTGTAACCCAGTTTTTGGGCGACCTCTGCACCCAATACCACATCAAACAACTGATGAAATACGTTCCCTTTGGTGAACACTAAACGGTGCTGTTTGCCATAGCTGAAATACTCAAAATAGTCCGTGCTGGTGCCCAGTACGCGATAGCCTTTGTGTGAATCACCGAGAGAAATCGGGATTGCCCATTTTACTTTTTTATTATTGGAAATGTTTTCGTAAGTTTCCCAACGAATATTATTAGTCGGAGAACCGATTCTAAAGACAGAATACAAAAGCAAATTTAGACTGCCCGTTCTCGCGCCAACGATGAGATCAACACCGGAAATTGTATTAGAGAAATTCTCTTTTGTCTGGTGACGAATATGCTCTACACCTAGCAACACAAAGATACTGACCGTCATTGCCATAAGCGAGAGCACAGCCGAGCCTTTACGATCCAGCAAGCTTTGCAGTGCCAGTTTGGCAAGCATTATTCTGATTCCTCGGATCGGTTGATATCACTTAAGGATTCAACTTTATTAAAATAGCTTGATAGCGACAGGTCATGGCTGACAAACAATAAAGTCATGTGGGTATCCGCGACCATTGGTATCAAGAGTTTCATAAATGCATCTCTGTTAGCCGTGTCTAGCGAAGAGGTTGGCTCATCAGCAATGAGCAATTGAGGTTTGTTAATTAGTGCGCGAGCAATGGCCACTCGCTGTTGCTGCCCAACGCTCAATTCGCGAGCCGGTCTGTGCCACTCTTTCTCTGAGATATTTAAGGCGCTAAACAATGTTTTGATTTCTTCATTCAGTGCAGTTGTTTTCTTTCGTATTGAGAACCGAGTAGCAAGCAAAGCATTGTCAATTGCACTGAGATAAGGAATCAAATTAAATTGCTGAAATACGTAACCAATATGGGCGGCACGGAATCGATCACGTTGTCGACCGTTCATTTTATCCAAGCGCTGTCCAAGAACAGTCACCTGCCCGTCGTTAGGGGTGAGCAAACCGCTCAGCAAGCCTAGTAACGTTGATTTTCCTCCGCCAGATGGGCCGTAAACGAAAACTTGCTCTTCATCAGCCAGAGACCAGGAGGGTATATTTAATACGGTGTGATCAGGCCGATCCGAATAACGGAAAAGAATGTTGGAGAGTTCAATGGCCATCGTTCTCCTCAAGAGATTTGCATTTGAAGTTACAGCGAGAAATTAAAATGATACAGTGTAACATTGCTAAATGAAATCGATTATTAAATTTTGGCGTGACAAAAACTATGCTGCGAATGTTGAATTTAACTCTTCTGGGAATATTCCTGCTGATGCTCTCAGGGTGTGAGAAATTGGATGACGGTACCTCTAAAGAAAAGCCACAAAAGTCATTTGCCGAGCAACAGAAGGCGATAGTGCTCGAATCGGCGAGTGAACAGCGGTTACCCGCCGATAAAACCGCACTGACAATACTTCCTGCATCTGCTTTCAAGACTGTGGAGTGGACTGATTTGATGCCAAAAGAGGATTTAGATGCGCTACTCAATCCTCCCAGCTACGTGACCGATGTTGAAGATGGCTCATTCGAAGATCAAATCAGCAGTCAGATCCAAAACAGCATTGCTGCTGCCAGTGATGATCGTTACCAGCAAGCACTCGCTTCTACACGCATTATTCCAGAAATGGACGGGCAAGCGATTCGAGTACCAGGCTTTATTGTGCCCCTGGAGTTTGATGATGAACAAACAATAACGCAGTTTTTTCTTGTACCTTTTTTTGGCGCCTGCATTCATTTGCCACCACCGCCACCGAACCAAGTAATTTTTGTAAACTACCCCAAAGGAATAAAACTGGATAACTTATACGACCCTTTATGGATTTCGGGTATTCTAAAAACTTCGCTGGTTGAAAATAATACGGCGATAGCAGCTTACAGTATGCAGATGCAATCATTTAAAGCTTACACTGAATAGGTCAAGCTGACACAGGTTAGGCCGCGAACTTGGATTAATATGGTTAATACGACGGCATCGCAATCGAAGACCATTGAAACCAGTTTTTGAATATGTCCGCTTGTTTCGCCTTTAACCCAGAGACTCTGGCGACTGCGCGACCAATAAGTCATGCGCTTTGTCATTAGCGTCTGTTTTAGGGATTCTTTATTCATCCAGGCAAACATCAGGATGGACTTGGTGCTGGCATCTTGCGTGATAACGGGAATAATCCTTGTTCATTGAAGACAGGCTGGTCTACGACCTCGGATAACGCCATTGGGCTGCTTGTTCTCCAAAGCAATAAATAGTTATGTTTCATTATATGCCGGTGTGCTTATCGTTAGAGCAGGCACAGTCTTTATGATTTAGTCTATGGCAGAGGCGATAATTGAGCCAGTGCCCAACCGCAACGAAGCCTGCTCCTACAACCGTCAGTATTTTTTCACCAGTCTCTCCGATTCGCTCTTCTCCTAACACCAGCGCCAGTACCAATAGCGCTAACCCTATGGAGCCCAAAAAAAGTAATCGATAGCGTTTGTGTTGTTTGCATCCCATGCTTAAAGCATAAATACTGCTGGGGAGAACGGCCACGAGCATCCAGAGATGGAAGGCTTCGTTATCGAGTTGTAATGCCGTCATACTGGGCAGTAATACCAACAAAACTGGTAGAGCAAGACAATGGAAGACACATGCCAGTGATAAACCAATAGCTAATTTATCTGAAATCGCTTGTGTTGTATTCATTAAATACTTTCCTATTTGTTAGGCTGCATACGCGAGGCAGTCAGCACAGATACAATTCATTTCAAATTGGGGACTAATTAGATTGAACCCGGCTTCGTGAACGGTTGCTTGAAGTTCCGCAATCGTGGTTGGTTTGATGCTGATTTCCTTGACCTTACTGCAATTCCCACAAATCAAAAATTGAGGAACCCCGTGGGCATGATCACAACTAATATGCGCGCAAGCGACATACTTGTTCGCTAAGTTAAGCTTGTGCACCAGCTTTTCACTTTCGAGAAACTCTAAGATGCGATAAACCGACATGGCAGCGATGTTTTCACTATACTTTTTTTTACAGACAGCTATTAGCTCATAAGCAGAGAGCGCCTTGTCGGACAGTACAAGCCCTGCCAAGACACGTTGTCTTTTGTCCGTTAAGCGGGTGCCGTGATCTTTACAATGTCGCTCGGCATGCTGAATGATGTTGTCAATGTTTTTCATAATATCTACCTAAACACAACGATACGATTATTAGGTGTGAGTGTTGCCGCACCTTGTTGTGTTTGCTTTACCCACATAGCATGAATTTTCTGAATACCAGGAAATGACTCGAACAAAGAAACCGTTATTGAAGACAGGGGAGCAACGTGCTTACAACGGTACTTGTAGTTGGCAACAACTTCACTGTGACTTTCATTTTGAGCGTGCCCTTCGTGTTTATGTTCGTCTTCATTCGATTCACTTTGATGGGCGTGGGCGTGATCATCCGTATCTATAAGTTTTGACAGATCTATAGACGTATTAACATGTTCGCAATCGGTGCCGGAAAGTAAGAAAAGTGCGTCATGCTGACGAAGTGTTAACGCTGCGTTTTCAACCGTCGCTATGTCTTTTGAGGTGCTGGCCCTGTGTTCAAAGCCAACCAGATTCATGGCTGGTGATGTGAGCTGAATCTCAAAAAAATTTCCTTCAGCCGCTATCGTTAATTCAGATAATCCATGCACATGAGCGTCTAAGGCGGGTCTTTTCTCCAGCGTAACATCTGCGTGAATACCTAAGCTTACGACAGTCATATTAAATATAAAAAATTTAAATAGCATTTTATTCATCGGGCAAATACTCCTTTCTTTTATTGGTTTCTCTCATCTTCAGTCCACCGGTGAATACAAAATATAGGCAGCCAATCATTGCTAAACACCAAACAATGGCTGCCCCTGCGGGCAGGTCAATGGATGCTGAAACGATTAAGCCAACAATATAGCCAGTAATGCCTATTGCATAGGCTTTGAGTAAGGGGTTTTTCTGGTGCAGCGTACTGACACTGGGAATAATCAGGCTGGCAAAAACTAAATAAACACCAATAACTTGAGTGGACAATGTAATTGTGATTGCAAACAACGGATAAAAAAGCCACTCCCCCATTTTTTCTCGACAAATAATCCACAAAATTAAAGTAACGGTATACACGACGAAAAGTTGTAACAGATCGCTTACTTGTAACCACAAAATTTGACCCACAAGTATTTCTTTTAAACGTTCTCCACCATGGGGATCTGTCGATAAGAGCAATATAATCCCCGTTGCCATCAATACAAATAGTATGCCGACAAAGGCTTCTTGCAACCGTACTTCCAGCTTTCGTATGGCGTAAAGCACGGTTGACCCTGCAATCGCTGCTACAACGGCAATGATGGTGGTGGAAATAGGTTGGTGGTCATCATCCCCGCTGATCCAGAGTGTATTAGCCAACACAACACCGAATGCCGCTGTCTGTGCGATGGCCAAATCTAAAAAAATGATACCCCTCTGTAATACTTCACGGCCAAGCGGTACGTGAGTCGAGAGAACCAACAATCCCGCGACTATCGCTGGCCACAATATTTCTGCTTGCAGCGCTAGCTCATTCATTGTTGGACGCCAGTGGTTAATCTAATGAGCACTTCGTTATACAACGACGCCAGATCGACAGCGTTTTCGCTACCACCAACCGTAAAAGGTAAACTTATCACGGGAATCTGGGTTTTCTCACTAAGCCAAAGTGCGCCTTTATCATTTTGATAGTTGGCAACTAAAATATAATCCGCTCCTGTAGAGCGAACTTTTTTAAGCAAACTGGCTAAATGTGAACTTGTTGGCGGTATTCCTGGTTTTGGTTCCAGGTCACCTATAGATTCGATACCGAGCCAGTTCATCATGTAACTCCAATTCTTGTGATACACGATGACTTTTTTGCCTTTTAGCTGCGCGGCTTGTGTTTCCCACGATTTAATCTGTGTTTGCCACATCTTCTCGAATGCCCGAAAGTTCGCTTGGTAATCATGAGTGTTGCCACTATCTATACTGATCAACCGCTCAGAGAGCGCTCTAGCGATGGTTAATAACCGATAAGGATCCCAGTGAACATGAGGGTTGCCCGAAGCATGGACATCACCTTGACTGCGATCAAGTTCAGTCGGTATTTCAATCCGTTCAACCTGCTCTGCGGCGAGAAAAAACCCGGGTTCATTCTCATGAATGGAAGCGTTACCTGATTGCCGTAATAATAACGGCAACCAACCTACTTCAAGCTCGGCTCCTGTGCAGACTAACAAATCAGCCTGGCGTGTTTTTGCAATGAGCGAGGGGCGAGCCTCTACATAATGAGGGTCTTGAAAAGCGGTGGTGGCTGAAAAAGCGTTGACATGCTCTCCACCCAAGACTTCTGCCAGCGACCTCCATTCCGGTTCACATGCAAAAACCTCAACTTTGGCAGAGGTCGACAAGCTGAAAAGCAAAAAGCTAATACTGACAACAGTTGTGACTATCTTCATCTTATCCTCCAATTAAAATGAGTGAGCACCGTGGGAACCCAAGCTCATGGTATATTGCAGAACAATCATGTCATTCGTCTCTTCATGCCCGTTATCTAGCTCACTGTATTGCAAACGAATGCGACTGAAGTGACTGGGAGTGTAATCCACCATCAAGCTGCTTTTGGTGGGATCATCACCTTCAACGCCAAGACCTGATTCTTCAAGAAATTCGTCCTCATCAATGCCATTATCGACAAAATTAGCAATGGTGTTATCGGCTGAAAGTCGATCATAGCGGAGACCCACTCGCCATGCAGGCATGAACTGATAAACTCCCTGTACATAAAATCCTGTTTGTTTACCGTCGTAGTCTGCCTCAGCTGTATTGGTATCTTCAGTAAATTCAGCAAAGCCTTTTTCATTTTTCACAAAGTATTCGGCTTGAAGCTTAAAGTTAGTTTGTTTGCTGTTGCCGTTTGGGGCCCATTTATAAACAAGATCAATGCCTGCAACATCGACATCCCCATTCAACAATTCGTTGTCTGCACTAGCTTCTTCGCTACCATGGTGGTGCCCGCCTGCTTCACGTACATCAAATTCAGATTGGTAGTAGCTTGCACCTAATTGCCAGCTTGAATTGGTTCTTATATCTCCACCGGTTTTAACAAAAAACGCCATTCCCTTGTTGCTATCTTCATTTTCACCACCTGGAAATGAACTACCCGATGTCACCTCAGTCCCAAAGCTAAGATATAAATCAGTTGGTGCAACCCATCGAACTTGTACGCCGGTATCAACCAAACTACCACCAAATAAAGCATCATAAACCAACGGACGATCTGCAAAATCATGGGCATGATTATGTATGCCATTCAGATACCCGATACCCGATAAAAAGCGTCCACCTTTTATTGTGAAACCCGATCCAATTTTTAGAGTTTCAATATACGCTTCTTCCAGTTCAACTTCTGTTTCACCGTCTTCATAAACAATGGCAGATGTCATTGATCCGTAAAACTTGTCATCAATATTGGCAGAGATTGACAATTCGTTGTGGCCTAAAGAAAAGCCATTACCAGGCAATCCAGCTTCACCACCCAATTGAAAACCTGGCAATTCAAGCTCGTTGCTATCGATATCCGTATAACGTCCATCAAGAATTAAGCTGATGGCTGGGTTAAATTCATTGCCCGATATTTTTCCTGCAGAGGCAGAATAGGCGCCGGTAGATATGACAGCCAACGTCACGCTGACGATTGCAATATGTAGTTTCATTTTTTTTCCTGTTTAGTTGGATTTGTTTAATTGGTGATAAAGTCGAGAGTCAGCAACAATCGACGTTCGCCAGCTGATGTGATGGGTGAGCGATGAATAAGTCAAGCTCCTTCATTTTCGTGCCAAAACTCACCCTTTAGCAAAGCAACGTCCCCCTGACTCAAGTGTCGGATGTCAGTTGCGCTTTCAAAAAGCCCCGATTGCTCATCAGGCTTGCCTAGGTTTCCGGCACCTAATTTACTGCGATCAGCGGCAAGATGCGGGAGCCATTCTGTGCCAACGCCCTGATAAGTGGTTACCAGTCGACATGGAACTCGATCAACGTGAAACCTAAGGCATATGGGGTGAACCAGTGCGGTCAGTCTTAATCCAGCACGTTTGAGGTCAAACAAACAGCAGAACATGTCGACCAGCTCTGCAATGTTTTCGCTGAGCGATGCTGCAAATGGCGAGGACCCCAGTGCTTTCTTTACAGCTGCATTGGCTTCTTGTGGTGAAACAATCACGGATGTTTGCAACGCCGGATTTGTTAAAAGAATTACATTAGCTGCTTCTGTAAGTTTATTGGCGAGTCTGCGCTGCCAAATGACAATATTGGCAGCCTCTTGATAAATATCAGTGAGTACTTCTGGCTGACTTCCTTTGATGGCCCGTCGGAAATGTACTGATGAAGAAAAGGGCTTAGCGGTTGAGG
>JBLIHY010000020.1:0-25969 GCA_047634655.1 Cellvibrionaceae bacterium | reverse complement strand
ACGGACGCCAGGCTTCAGGATCCTACGGCGGTATTTACAAACCCAAACAATAGGATACTGAAGACGATAAGCACCATGCGCTGATAATTTAACTTCCATTTCAGCAAAATACCGCCTCCAGGCTCATTCAACCACGGGCAAACCCGTGGTGTTCTGTCTTCGACCGCATAAAAAATTTCATTACCAATTTCTTGGCCGATCAATAAAATCTAATATTTTTTGCTTTTACCCGAAGACGAATAGCTGTTGATTTATAAACTTTTACAGTTTTCCAAAGCCTTTGTCAGCGCTTCGGTACGCGTTGCACACAGTTGTGTTCCAGGTATCAGTTTAAACACACCGAGACGCTGTAGTGTTTTAGTGGCCTGGGCGCGAGGCTTGACAATGATCACAGCGCGCCCGGAGTCGACAGTATCTTTGATAGTGTTTTCTATTAGCAGTGAAATGGTCGTATCAATTAAAGGAACTTCACTTAAATCCAAAACGACGCAGTCGTATTGCTGAATAGCATTATGTTCTCGGGTAATGGCTTTAGAAACGCCAAATATCATGGGGCCACTAAGATAAACTAGCAGTAAGCGACCGTTAGCTTTATCGAGTAGTACTTTCTCTTCTGCGGTAAGAGGTACATCGTCATCAGAACCGCTAATGGCTTTGATGTTTTTGGTTTGCAAGGCACTTAGTCGTTCGATGGTCAAAATATTCGCAATAAACACCCCTAATCCTACCGCTACAATTAAATCTACAAAGACCGTTAGTAGCATCACACCATACATAATAAAAGCCGCAGATTTCGACACGGTATGGGCGCGTTTTACAAAACTCCAATCCAGAATGTTGATGCCTACCTTCACAGCGATGCCTGCTAATACCGCCAATGGAATATGCGCAGTTAGGCCCGCCGCACCGAAGACAACAATTAACAGTATTAAAGCGCGGATAACGCCGGATAAAGCTGTTCGTGCTCCAGATTGAATGTTGACCACTGTACCCATGGTGGCTCCAGCACCTGGCAAACCACCGAAGAAGCCGGACACTAGATTGCCAATCCCCTGGCCGACCATCTCGCGATCGGGTTTATGTTCCTGGCGGGTCAAGCTATCGGCGATCATTGCCGTTAATAGGGCATCGATACAGCCTAAAGTACCCAGGACCATACCGTCGACGATCATTGTCGTCACCTGATCTGGCGTGAATACCGGCCAGTTTATAGTGGGCCAACCCAGTGAAATTTCACCAATTTTGTTAATATCTCCATCGGCAAAAAACAGCAGTGCGACTAGGGTTCCCAAAATAAGCGCTACCAGTTGTGGGGGCACTAGACGCGAGATTTTTTGAGGTAGAAAAAACAAAACAGATAGGGTTAATGCTGCCAGTAGAGTTTCCTGCGGTTTGATATTTTTTAATAAAGTAGGTAATTCATACAGTGTTGCTGTTACACCACCTGGCGGTGAGACTTGTCCGAGAAAGGGTGCGACCTGCAATAAGATCAGAATAATTCCAATACCCGACATGAATCCGGAAATCACACTGTAAGGCATCAAGGTAATATATTTACCGAGCTTTAGTAGTCCAAGAACAATTTGAAAAATGCCGGCGATCATCACGACTGTAAAAGCCATGGCCATACCCTGGTCGGGATTGGCGGCCATCATGGTTGTCAGTACCGCCGTCATAACGACGGTCATCGGACCGGTAGGTTCGGATATCAAGGTCGAAGTTCCACCAAACAACGCAGCGAATAGGCCAACCAATATTGCGCCGTATAGGCCTGCAGCCGGACCAGCTCCAGAGGCAACACCAAAGGCTAAAGCCATGGGTAGAGAAACCACAGCGGCAGTAAGTCCACCGAAGAGATCCCCTCGCCAGTGTTCTAAGCTGAAGGTATTAAAAAGATGTTTAGCGATGTTTGATGCTATCAAGCTGAAAGCTCTGGGGTATTATTAATATTATAGGTTGATTTTCGCATGATCCTGTTTTTTATAGTGAACCAGGACTAGGGGTTTTATGCGGGGTATTGAGATAAAAAGAACTCCAAGTCAAACAATTATTAGCCGGATAGCTGTTTGGCAGTTCTGAGGAAAAACCTCACTATCTTCTGGAAATCGAAGGAAAAATACTTTCAAAAAAGAATTCTTGAATATTCTCAAGTGATGGTAGATCACTCGAAGGTGAAAATACAGAAAAATGTTTAATACCTATAAATTTAACGGCGTCAGATTTTGGTTCGTTTAGAGGTCTTATGCCTCTAACAACCGCGATATGAAAAAACTAGCTGATGCAAAGTCAGCCAATTTTTTAGGCGACAATAAAACCATTGAAAAAAGAATCGTTAGAGAAATAACTTCACTGCCAGATTAGTTTTTTTACAAAGCGCTTATTATATCTATGAGTATATTTTTTAGTGTAAGCCTGAATAATTTGCTATGTACCAACTCAGCTACGCTTTTTCCGATTTAAAATTAGCGCCGTGAAATCTTCTGGAGAAAGTGGGTGATAGAAATAGAAACCTTGCGCGCTATATGCCCCTAATTTTTTAAATAAATCAGCTTGCTCTTTGGTCTCGATACCTTCCACAACAACATCCATATCCAGAGATGAAGCTAACTGAATGATTGCGGTGGCAATAGCTTTATCCGATTGACTTTCCATAGAATTAACAATAAATCTTCTATCGATTTTTAACGTATCTGCTGATATATCTTTTAAATAAGCCAGAGAAGAATAGCCTGTTCCAAAATCATCAATGGCTAGACCAATACCGAAATCATGTAAAAATTTTAATGTCTGCGCCGTTTGTTTAATATTTCTAATTAAGTGATTTTCAGTAATTTCAATTTCGATGTCTCCTGGGCTAACCGAGTAGTAAGTAAGCGATTTTTTAATTAAATCTACAATACGATTATGCTCAAGTAGTTTTCCAGATATGTTTATGGAGATAGGAATAATTTCTATCCCTGAGCTTTTCCATTGGTGAAGTTGCTTGAATACGTGAGTAAAAACCCAAGTGTCTAACTGGTCAATAAAGCCTGAAGATTCAGCAATTTCGATAATTTTAGACACGGAGGTTTCTATTTTTTCGTCTTCGATCCAGCGTAATAGTGCCTCGGCACCGACAATCTCTCCAGTCTGCATACAAACTTTCGGCTGAAAATAAACTTCTAATTGATCATTTTCGAGCGCGCGTCGGATTTCAGCACCGAGTAAGAGGCGCTCATTAGAACTATTGGTTAGCTGTGATTCATAAAATTGATAATTATTGCGTCCCATTTTCTTAGCTTTATACATAGCGGCATCGGCGTTTTTCACCAATTCGGTTGATGTAGTACCATCATTGGGAAAAATGCTGATGCCGATACTGGCGCTGGAAAAAATTTGATACCCTTCAATATCAAAAGGTTTTTTAAGGGAGTTCAGAAGTTTTTTGGCTACTAGCTCTGTATGGTAGCGACTTTTATGTTGATTAAGAATAATCGCAAACTCGTCGCCACCTAGGCGAGCGACCAGATCTGTTTGCCTAACGGAACTGCTTAAGCGCTTAGCGACATCCTGAATTAATTTATCTCCAGCGGGATGACCGAAGCTATCGTTGGTGTCTTTGAACTGATCCAGATCAACATATATGACGGCGATGGCTTCTTCGTTGCGTTGACAGTTTCTGATCGATTGTATTAAATCCGAATCAAATTGACGTCGGTTTGGTAATTTGGTCAAGATGTCCATATTCGCCATCGTAATCAGCTCTATCCTTTTTCCCTCTAGCTCTCTAGTCATGATATTGAAGCTTTGACTCAAACTGGATATTTCATCTTGTCCTTTAACCGGCATTTTGACGCTAAAATCTCCAGCCGCTACTTTTTTACTCATATAAGTTAATCGGCGAATTGGGTTAACAATTCGTTTGGCCATAATATAAGCCAATAGCAACGAGGTAAAAATTATGCTGGTAAGAATGAGGGCAGTAACAGCCCCTAAATTTTTTAATAATTGATTTCTTGCCTCCGGCGGAAAGACGATAAATGTTTTAACGATACTGGAAATAGAGCTTCGGTCTGAGCTGGGTTTAAGCTCGGAATCAGTTTTTGGGTCAGATAAGGAGCTTATGTCAGGTAAGATGGTCAAATCGTCGGGCTTCTCTTCACCTTTGAAAATATAGGGGTAAGGATCAATAGAGATTTCAGTGTCGCCGCGATAAATTAATTCGCCCTCTGAGGAATATAACCACACCAAAGAGTAACCAAATACTTTGAAGTTATTGAGATATTTGATGAACTGATCCAGTGTGAAAGTAATAATAACTGCACCACCAAAACCGCCAATATCCGGGTCGGTTTTTGCAAGCCCTACGAAATAATAAGTTTCACCATTTTCGAAGACCGGATTGGCAAACAAGATACTTCCAGGTTTTGAGCTTTTTAGATCCAAGAACAATTCACCCATGGTGTTTATGGTTTGCGATTTCCCACTCATGGTGATTGTGTTGTACTCTCGCATTCTTTTTTGTTGTTCTATAATAGCTATTTCACTACCGGATACACCGACTAACCGGATAGAACGATACAAATCAGAACGGTTTTTAGAAAAAGAAAGTAATAACTTTTCAACATTCAGCTGATGAATTAGATATTCATCAGCTGAACTTGAAATTAAAAAATTAATTTCTTGAGAGGACTCTATCAGTTTCAAATCATACTTTAACTTCTCGGTGTAGTTTTTCTCGAGATAATCCGTTGTTAATTCCAGTGCAGACAGAATTTGTTGATCGGTTGATTGTTGAATTACTTCGGCGGTAAAGAAGTAGTGGCCAAGTGTTGAAGCAATGGCAGCAATTACGCTTGCACCGCCAATAGTTAGTGCCAGTAAGCTTAATATTGAGCTTTTGAACCCTGAAAACATTTATGTGTCTCTCAATGATTAGGTGAGTTAGTCAGGGTATTTAATCAAAGCCTGGGCGCGTTCTACCCAAGCTTCTATCTTATTATTATCTTTAATCCTTTCGTAAATATTTAGCATTTCTGCGCGCTCTCGATTGACGACATAATCGCCTCGATCAGGAGCAGTCACTCGTATATTCGCGGGATTTTCTCCTTCTAAAATTCGTATGGCCAATTTCATAGCCATATAGCCTTGTTTAACCCCTGAGTCACTGACGGCAGAGAACATGCCCTCCTCAATAAAGTGATTTTCATAACTTACCTCAGGTTTTTTAATGTTGCGCAAATACCATGCGCCAATTTTCATATGGTCAATAGGATCGCCATTGGAATCTTTCAGAGTATTATGGTTCAACATAAAAAATGCATCGGTATATTCCGCGGCCTCCAGCGCCTCTTTTTGCCACTTTTTGTAGTCATTAGTTGAAATTTCTGTGACCACCTGAACAGGGAGTTGACCGGTCTCTCCAAGGCGCCGTAGCTTTTTCAATTTTGCACGACTGGACACGGAATCGTCCGATAGCAGAGCAATTTTTTCTATTTCTGGCAGGAGTGATTTTAAGAATTCAACCGATTCTTGTAAGTAATCGGCTTGGTAGACACCGGTGATATTGTGGCCAGGCTTTTCCAGTGAATCCAACAAGCCGTATTTCATTGGGCTACCATTGACACCCCAAAAAACCAAGAAAGTATCGGAGTCAATATAATAATTACCCAGGTAATTAGTGGCGTTATCATCGCCAGTTAGAACGATATCTGGCTCAAAATCGTTGAGGTCGTTAACGATCCTTGATAACTCTTTTCGAATTTCTGGAAAGGTACTTTTTCGTTTGCTATCCATCCACCATTTTTTTAAAACAATTTTTTCATTTTGGTAGTATTCCTCCCGTGTAAAAATTTCGCCTTCGGCAGGGTCTTCAAGATATTTATGTTCGTAGAGTGCCTTTAAAACGCCCTCATTGGTCTCCGATGTCCACAAAAATTCTGGGTGATAGCTGCTAACAATGGCAACGCGCTTTGGACGATCAGCGTGGGCATTAAGTGTTAACAGAATAAAAATTATGAAAATGTTGAGATGTATAAATAGGAAAAGAGAGTTTTTTGGAAATTGGGTCTTTGGCATAATTCAATTACCAGCTTGTTTAATCTTTGTCATGGGTCTTCTTGTACGAAGAAAAACTTTTATCGCGAAAGTCCTATGGACTTCTTTCGCTATTCACAGTTGGATTTATTTGGTTGTCTTGCGCAGATCATATTAACCCTCATCCCACATGATTTCTATGTACTTCTCAACTATCTCAAGCCATGAAAAGATCTAAAGAGAGTGCGAGGGGCGGGCAACTATTTTTAGACAAGCCGGTTTTACCCCACGGAAAAGATTCTCTATAATAGCCGGCTAAATATCGACAACCGACGACCTATTTTTTATGGGCTCTTGCAAAGCCCACCCAAAGAGTTCTGATAAAAGTCTGCCGAAACGCTATCATCCAATTTACTTTCTAAGGATAATTCAATATGCAAATTTACTACGACAAAGATTGCGACCTGTCAATCATTAAAGGCAAAAAAGTTGCCGTCATTGGTTATGGCTCTCAGGGCCACGCGCACGCCTGCAACTTGCAGGATTCCGGTGTCGATGTAACCGTGGGCCTGAGGGCCGGTTCTTCGTCTATTGCCAAAGCCAGTGCCCACAATTTAAAAGTTTCGAGCGTTTCCGATGCCACTGCCTCCGCAGACTTGATAATGGTTCTGACGCCTGATGAGCTCCACGGGAAGCTTTATAAAGAAGAGCTCGAACCAAATATTAAGAAGGGAGCAACTCTAGCATTTGCCCATGGGTTTTCTATTCATTACAACCAGATTACCCCCCGCAGTGATCTCGATGTGATAATGATTGCGCCAAAAGCTCCCGGACATACTGTTCGCAATGAGTTTATCAATGGCGGAGGGATTCCCGATTTGATCGCGATTTTCCAAGATACTTCGGGCCAAGCCAGAGACCTGGCGATGTCTTATGCATGTGGTTTGGGTGGCGGTCGCACCGGAATTATTGAAACCACATTCAAAGATGAAACCGAAACTGATCTGTTTGGTGAGCAAGCGGTTTTGTGCGGCGGCTGCGTCGAACTTGTCAAAGCCGGTTTCGACACCCTAGTAGAGGCTGGCTATTCTGCCGAAATGGCTTATTTCGAATGCCTGCACGAGTTGAAGCTGATTGTTGATCTAATGTACGAAGGCGGTATTGCCGACATGAATTACTCCATTTCCAACAATGCTGAATACGGGGAATATGTTGCCGGTCCCGAGATTATTAACGAAGAGTCTCGCAAGGCTATGCGCAATGTGCTTAAACGTATACAAGACGGTGAATATGCCAAAATGTTTATCGCGGAAGGCGCTGCTAACTATCCATCTATGGTCGCCCGTCGTCGTAACAATGCGGCACACGGTATCGAAAAAGTGGGGGAAAAGTTACGCGGTATGATGCCTTGGATTACCGCCAAAAAGCTTATTGATAAATCGAAAAATTAATTAGCAAGTTGCTCATTGGTCGCGGCGTCTACAGCATAATCTGGCGCGTTTGACACAAAATATCTCGCCATTTTACTGTGGAGCCGTTTATCATTTTATTATTACAACTTTATCATGACCGAAACTGACCCCGCCAAGCCCGTTCCCAACTTCACGCACGCTGATAAATCTGTCGATCAGTTCAAATCCGCGCTCGATTCAAAAATTCCTGTGGATGAGCATATCGAAGAGATTTCTAAAGACGGCAAGAAAATTCTCCACAAAGGCGTGTATCTCTTGCCCAATCTGTTCACTACAGGCGCTCTATTCGGCGGGTTCTACGCAATCCTAGCCGCCATGGGCGGCAACTACGATCATGCCGCTTGGGCAATTTTTGCAGCGCAAGTACTGGATGGATTTGACGGTCGGGTTGCTCGTATGACGCACACTGAAAGTGCATTTGGAGTCGAGTACGACAGCCTGTCCGATATGGTCTCGTTTGGTTTGGCGCCAGCAGTAGTTGTTTACAGTTGGGCACTGGAGCCTCTGGGTAAATTTGGTCTAGCGGCAGCTTTCGTTTTCACCGCCTGTGCAGCTATTCGCCTAGCGCGTTTCAATACCCATCAAGGAAATTCCGATAATAACTATTTTATAGGTCTAGCTAGTCCTCCAGCGGCTACTTTAGTCGCCTCTGGCGTTTGGCTGGGTAGCAGTAACGATCCGAGCATCAATGTCTCGATTGTCGCCGCTATCCTACTGGCTTTCATCGCCATTATGATGGTTTCTAATCTGCGTTATCAAAGCTTCAAAGGTTTAGATAAAAATCGTCGAGTTCCCTTTGTCGCTATGTTGATCACCGTATTAATTTTTGTCGCTGTGCTATCGAATCCACCAGTAGTGCTGTTTCTTCTGGCATTGAGCTACTCGCTATCGGCTCCGGTAACTTGGTTTTGGAAGATGGCAGTTGGCCGATCGTAGTATTCTCAGAGTTTTTTCATTCATCCATCAAATAGCTGATGGATGAAATCTGTTGCCGTGGCAAGTGACGAGCATCAAAAGTTGTTGTTTGTTATTAACGGGGCAGGTTTAGTCGACGTGTCGCAATTATCAGATTAGTACGGATTAACGGCTTCGCAAGTTGTGTATCCAGGCGACGTCTCAAAATTTAGCGTTAGCGATTAGGAGAAAGCTTTTCCTGCTCGCAGCGCAGATCCTGATCCATCGTTAGAGCGGGTTGCCGGGCAACAGCATTGCCGACGATTTGCGCCGGCACACCAGCCACCACCTTGTGTGGGGGAACATCCTTCAATACGACGCTTCCCGAGCTAATGTGGGCGCATTCGCCAATTTCGATATTGCCAAGAATCTTCGAGCCCGCGCCAATAAGTACACCTTGCCGTACTCTCGGATGGCGATCGCCGCTGTCTTTTCCTGTACCACCCAATGTAACCGATTGCATAATAGAAACGTTGTCGTCAACTACGGCGGTTTCACCGATGACAATGCCAGAGGCATGGTCGAGCATAATGCCCTTGCCAATACGCGCGGCGGGGTGAATGTCGACATTAAAGGCCATGGAGATGTGATTTTGTAGAAACAACGCCAGCGGCTGACGTTGATTGTTCCACAGCCAGTGGGCCACTCGATAAGCTTGCAGGGCGTGAAAGCCTTTATAGAACAGCAACGGCGTAGACAGGCAGTCACAGGCGGAATCGCGCTCGTAAGTGGCCAAGATATCGGCGCGCACAGCGATTCCAATATCCGGTGATTTTTCCAAGGCCTCCTCAATAATTTCCCGAATTAACAGCGCGGACGTAGTTGGACTGTCGAGTTTATTGGCTAAATGAAAACTGAGCGCATCTTCTAGAGCATTATGGTTCAGAATCGTGGCGTGCAAAAAACTGGCGAGAACAGGCTCTTGCTCAGCATGTTTTGCCGTGGTTTCCCGAATCATTGACCACACGCGATCTTTACAAGACATATTTTGACTAGACAATAGAAATTATCTCCATCGTAAAACAGGTTCATCTAAAGCTGCCAACTGTTCGCGCAGGGAGAGCACGTGATCAGACCAGTAGCGCTGGCTGTTAAACCAAGGAAAATTCATTGGAAAAGCAGGGTCTTTCCAACGGCGCGCCAACCAGGCAGCATAGTGCATTAAACGCATGGCGCGCAGTGCCTCTATCAAATTAAGTTCAGCGGGTTCAAATGCTCTAAAATCCTGATAGCCCTCGACGATTTCCATCAGTTGTCGACAGCGCTGTTGCGCATCGCCAGAAAGCAGCATCCAAAGATCCTGTATTGCTGGGCCATTGCGAGAATCATCGAAATCGACAAAGTGCGCAGATCCTTCGCGCCAAAGGATATTCCCTACGTGGCAGTCGCCGTGAAGCCGAGTCGGCTGATAATTGCAGTTGCTGAAAATTTTCTGCAAACGTTCGATCAAATCTCTGGTTATTGTTTCGTAGGCGGGGATCAGCTCCGCCGGAATAAAATCGTGAGTTAACAAATAATCGCGACTATCGCTGGCAAAAGTCTGGTGATCAATCATTGGCCGATATTTGAACAGCGACTGTTGACCACAGGTATGAATACGTCCGAGAAAGCGGCCAATAATTTTCAGCTGATCGTAATTTTCCAACTCCGGTGCGCGGCCACCACGACGGGGATAAACTGCAAAGCGGTAACCTTCGTACTGGTGCAGACTTTGGCCATCAAAGCGCAACGGTGCAACCACAGGAATTTCCAGTTCGCTCAACGCTTGAGTAAAGTCATGATCTTCTTGTATCTGCGCATCGCTCCAACGACTAGGGCGATAAAACTTCGCGATTAACGGCTGACTCGCTTCGATCCCAACCTGATAAACCCGATTTTCATAGCTGTTAAGCGCCAAAATTCGCGCATCACTTAAGAAGCCCAGACTTTCCACGGCATCAATTACGGTATCAGGAGTGAGTTGATAATAATCATTTTGAATCATCGTCACATTATAATCCCTTTGTTGAGGAAATCCTCTAGTCTGAGAGCTTCGTCAAAAATTTGACCAGGCTACTCATTGCAATAGTTAAATAAAAGTCAATCACCAATCCGAAGCGTCCCGTCACGAGATTGGATAGGCTGGGTATCTAGGAACAGGGGCATGCAAGTGCGGAATCCTGTATCATTTTTTGTTCGCATACATTCCTAAAGCAAATGCACTGTGAGTATGCCAGTGAGATAATTTTTTGAGAGCATTATGGTTAGAGCGCTAGTAAAAAAAATTGCCTTGTTATTCGGTTTTGCGTCGAAGCAAGCATTCGATTATCCAAAGGCCATTCGCGAAGCCGACATGGGTCCCCTGACCGTCATTACGGAAGTCAACCGAATAAAAATTTTAGAGGCAAAATACCAAAATGATATTTGGCTAAAGAGGGAAGACAAACAGCCGGTGTTTTCTTTCAAACTGCGTGGAGCCTACAACAAACTGAGACAATTACCACCAAAATCGCAAGTAATTACCGCGTCGGCAGGCAACCACGCTCAGGGCTTGGCGTTAAGTGCCGCTCACCTAGGCCACAAAGCGCTAATCGTAATGCCTCGTACTACACCGCAAATTAAAATCGACGCCGTTAAAGGTTTTGGTGGTCACGTTATTATTCATGGCGATAACTTTGATGAAGCCAAAGCGCACGCCTTGGAAATAGGCGAACGCGATGGCGCTATTTTCGTCCCGCCTTTTGACGATCGAGACGTTATTGTTGGTCAGGGAACGGTTGCCAGAGAATTACTAGAACAGTTACCACATCTGGATGCCGTCTTCATTCCCGTTGGCGGCGGCGGGTTGCTGGCGGGTATGGCAGTCTATATCAAATCGATCAATCCAAAAATACAAATTATTGCCGTGGAAGCGGAAGATAGCGCCTGTCTCAATGCCGCAATGAAAGTCGGCGAGCCGGTTGATCTGGAGTATGTTGGCAGTTTCGCCGATGGGGTTGCGGTAAAGCGTGTTGGTGATGAAACCTTTCGCCTGGCCCAGCAATACTGTGATCGAGTTATCACCGTTTCCAGTGATCTTATTTGTGCCGCTATGCAGGATATTTTTGTCGGCTTGCGCGCCATTTCCGAACCCTCGGGTGCGTTGTCCCTGGCGGGCTTAAAGCTTTGGTGCGAACAAACAGGAGAAACGGGTAAGCAGTTAGCCGCAATCTTATCGGGGGCTAATCTGAACTTTAATACCTTGCGTTACGTCGCCGAACGAACGGCTTTGGGGCAAAAAAATGAAGCGCTTTTAGCCGTTACTATCCCTGAGGAGAAGGGAAGTTTCAAAAAATTCTGTAAAGCGATCAACAGTCGACCGATTACTGAATTTAATTATCGCTTTAGCAGAAACGTCGATCAGGCTGAAATCTTTGTTGGCATTGGTCTGCGCAATGGCGATGAGGAACTGCAAGAAATCAAACAAGAGCTATCACAAGCTGGCTATCAATTTGTTGATTTATCCGATGATGAACTGTCCAAGTTGCACATACGCTACATGGTGGGTGGCCGCGGCGGCAATCAACAACACGAACGTTTATTCCGTTTTGATTTTCCCGAATATCCCGGTGCGCTCTTGCAATTTTTGGAGACGCTCGGATCTAACTGGAATATCAGTTTATTTCACTATCGCAATCAGGGAGCCGCCATTGGTAATGTGCTGGCAGGCATTGATATTCCACCCGAAGAGAAAGACGTATTTTTTAAACATCTCGAACAGTTAAATTACCAATATTCAGACGAGACGCATAATCCTTGCTATCAGCGTTTTCTCGGATAATATCCGCGATAATTGATCGATTAATAGGCGGATTTTTGTACGCAAGCTCTTTGCTAGGCGCACGAAAAAATGCTTAATTTTAAAATTCTGAGTTAATCTCTAAAAAAATTAAATCTATTTACAAATATAAAAAGCAGACACGAAGAGTTAAATAAATTGTCAACGACGCTAGAAGATTGAAGCTAAATCATCGCCAGGTTCAAACTTAATGGTATTTAAAAATTATTATTACTGGTGAATCAAAAGTAATGGGGAGATAAAGAATACCCTGAGGCTTTAGGTGCGCCATGGTATGGTTCATACGCGCTGTTTTAACCGAATCTAACTTAGATGAAAAAAGTAAGAGCAGAATACGATAAGCTTCAACTCCCATCTATGCAGATTAAAAATCGCACTCTATTTTTTCAAATTTTTTATTGGTAATTATTTTTTAAATAACTATGAAGTCAACGACAAAAAGTCTTTATATTTTTTCCAATGATCTGCGCCTGGATGATAATCCAAGTCTATCCCGTGCCGCGGAAAATACAGATGAATTGTTGTGTGTTTATATTGTAGAACCGAGGCTTTTCAAATCAAATCGTTATTTCAGCAAGTCCTTGGGAACGCACCGCTGGCGGTTTTTGCAAGAATCACTAAACGACATCGAACACAATTTAAAAACGCGTAGCCAAAGGCTACTTGTCATTTATGAGCCATTTCAACAAGCTTTAGCAAAAATAATTTCTATTTACAATCCACATGGTATTTATCACAGTTTTAATATTGGTTTTTACGAACAAGCGCAGTGGCGCGAACTGCAAAAACGCTATCCCTATATCGACCATTTCGAAACCTCAAGCCATCAACTTTTTGCTAAAAACCAATTGCCTTTTGCTATTGAAGACCTACCCGATAGCTTTTCCAAATTTCGTCGAAAAATAGAACCGGTAAAGGGTTTCACGCTAACTCCGACGCTTCAGACTTTACCGAAAAAACCTGGGCATCTACTAATCGATCAACTAAAAAATCTGCTCCATACCCAGCTGCCGGTGATTCCCAAAAAAGATAAAGATTACGCCGGTGGTGGCGCTAAATCGGCGAGTCGTCACGTTCAAGCATACTTCAGCAGCGCCGCGCCCAGTTGCTATAAAGAGACTCGCAACGCCTTGGATGACTGGGATAGCTCTACGAAGATGTCACCTTGGTTGGCCAATGGCTGCCTGTCCGTTAGGCAATTGGTTAATCGCGTATTACATTACGAAGAGCAAGTTACCGCCAACGAATCGACCTACTGGATTATCTTTGAATTACTTTGGCGCGAATATTTTCACTGGTATGCCGAGCGTCACCAAGCGCGCTTGTTCGCCTTATTTGGCGCTAAGAAAAATAAAGTGCTGACCAGTTTTTACGGAGAGCGCTTTCAACGTTGGTGCCAGGGCAACACACCTTATCCCGTGGTTAATGCCTGTATGAAACAACTCAATGCCACAGGTTATATGTCCAACCGAGGTCGACAACTGGTCGCCAGCTGTTTCGTTAACGAACTGGGTTTGGACTGGCGTTACGGGGCGGCCTATTTTGAGCAACAGCTACTCGACTACGATGTCGCATCCAATTGGGGCAACTGGCAGTATCTCGCTGGGGTGGGCGCCGATCCCCGTGGTAAACGTCATTTCAACCTGCAAAAACAGACTGAGTTGTACGACCCCCGGGGTGAATTTATTGCCAAGTGGCAAGGCGATAACTTTGATGGGCCCATTGATTCAACCGATGCTGCCGATTGGCCAATCGGCAATTGAATTGAGGGGTGAATCCAGGATTACAAGATGGCCTGGCCAATGGCGCTGGCGCAGCGACAAACCACGTCCACCTATTTGAAACAGCTAACGCAGATCGGTGGGTTGTAAGAGGTCATAGTCGGCAGCGGCAAAATTTTTATCCCTCCCAAACTCAAGCGATAAGAACCGAGCGGCGAATGCTCTTCGTCGCTGTACCCTCTGCCATTTTTCCAAAGGCTATTTGCATTGGTTTCTGGTTTATTTGCCAGACTAAGAAGGCAGGTAATAGCGCTGGATCACTCACTTTCATTACATAGAATTGAGGCGCATAAACAACGCGTTCTAAATTCTCGCTGATCAGGACTGCATAGTTTTTTGCCCCTCTGGCAACAAACAAAACATCCCCGTATTCAATCCAATCAGGCTATTTTTTCTGTCAGCTCGATATCGGTCAAAACATCTGTTTGCACTACAGGAATAGAGAGCAGGGCAGAGCGAAAAATTTACTCGATATTTTGAATCTGCTCGCGCATCTGTTCAATCAGTACTTTGATCATTACGGCGGCTTTGGTGATCTCGCTACTAAGAGATTTAGACGATAGTGTATTGGCTTCGCGATTGAGCTCCTGCATCATGAAATCCAGGCGGCGGCCGCTGGCGCTGGTTTGTTGCAAAATATGCCAGACTTCATCCACGTGACTGGTCAGGCGGTCCAATTCTTCGCTGATATCGGCCTTGTTGGCCAGTAGCACGATTTCCTGTTCCAGGCGTTGCTGATCCAATTCGCCACTAAATTTTTCCAGCCGCTGGCGCAGATTCTGTTCCTGGCGAGAGAGTACGGTTGGCACAATCTTTTTTATCTGAATGCATAATTCGTTGAGGTTCTGCAAGCGATCTTCGATATGTTTTTGCAGAATGTTTCCCTCGCGCTGGCGATGTGCCACTAGCGCCGATAATGCTTGCTGTAATAAATTTTTGACGCTCTGTTGAATGATTTCTCCGTCTATTTTGGCCTGTTCGAGAACGCCCGGCCATTGCAGCAGGCGAAGGGGATCGGTTTCCGCGATATGTGAATGTTTTTCTCTAAGGCGATCAATCGCATCCATTAGCGTAGCCAATAAGCTCTCGTTAACCGCCAGTCCACGCTCGCTGGTTTCACAGAGGCTTAACTGAAAATTCACCTCGATCTTGCCGCGATGCAGATGCTGACGCAGTTGTTCGCGTATCTCTGTCTCCATAAGTCGCAAGCTTTCCGGCAGGCGGATACTGAGTTCGAGGTATCGATAATTGACACTACGAATCTCACAGCTTAACGCTCCCCATGAGTCTTGTTGTAACTGTCGGGCAAATCCGGTCATGCTTCGAGCCATGGTTGTCCCTCTCTTTAGTACAGTTTTAACGAAACATTCGATGATAGCGGTAGGGCCGCCAATCGCCAAATGCTCTTATTATCGGACTGACTTCGCCGAAAAGCAGAATGCCCAGTACATCTGCGTGAATGGTTACGTTTAATCATTTTCGTTTTGAAATTTTTCGCGTAAGTGTGTCGATGATCTGGCGCTGAGATTAAAGTAGGGAAGCTTTACTCCAGGTCAGCAGCTGGTTTACAAGCGCTTGGATAATTGGAAGAGCGGTCCGCTGCCGAAAATACAGCGCGTTATTGTCCGCGAAGTGCCCAGTTCTGAGACTCGCCGCGCTTTGATCGAACACGGCAAACGCCGATGTCTCTTTGGACCTGCCTTCCGCCCCGGTTCAAAGCGGCTGGCTGAAGGTGGCGAAGCTATTTGTGTAGAAGTTTGGGCCGTGCCGGAAGAGTACTTCGGTAGTTTTGTGGCCGGCATTCCCACACTTCTAGGTATTGGAAAACTGGAGTTGGCCGATGGATTCCCGGGTTTATTTGCGAGCCCTATGGATTCGACGGTGCCACAGATATCAGCGAATTAAAAGACTGGCGTGTGTATATCGATACATTAAGCCAATAATAAAAATCCTTTCGGTGCTTCCTCGCAAAGCTCGGCTCGCACAAAACCATCAGACCTTAGCGGAAATCAACAAGGCAGTTGGGGGAAGTAACTCTGTTATTACCTGGCCAGAAAATCCTGGCGAGCTAAAATTTCTCGCAAAAAATCTGCAAGCGATCAAAACAATAGTGTGATTTCCCTGCCATCGATCTCAAGAGAATTTATGTATTTAATTGAGCGATACGACTTTGTAACTTAGACAAATAAATAGTTTTATAGCGGTGAAATAGGTCATCGTCAATATGTACGGGGTCTTCCGTATTAAAGTCTCCTCCCCAGCGTAATTCAATATCCTTACGCATTGACTGAATAAAGCCGCTTATGGATTCCGGTAGATTTTTAAAATTAGATTTTCGAAGTTTTTTGGAATTATATAAGGTTCCAGCAAACTGAACATTCATGTCGATCGCGTGCCCGACATGGTGGCAGCTTCTGCTTGCAGGAGGGACAATAGCACCTTTCACTTGCTGGTTAATATTCCTGGAGGAGGAGGTTACCCACACTTTAACGTTGTATTCGCCAGCATACTTATTTATCCGGTTTAGTGAATTCACAAAGTCCGAATCAACCATGGCGTCCCTACCGATGAAATTTTCTCCGCGATACTTTACTAATTCAAAGCTCGGTGAAGGAAATTCACTCTGAGTGGCACTTGTCAGTTGGGCTTCACTGCCCGAGGGCAGTTCCTCGATATAGTCACCGTGTACGTAGCCCGTAGTACCATTACTGGTTTTAACTCTTAAGAATTTAACCTCTTCGAGTATTTCTATTTCTTCTCCTGCAGCCAGCAAACCCATCTTAAGGCCATTGGGTTTTTCCCTGAGATTGAGCCCGCTATTAGGTCGAACTATACCTCTATCCATAGCAGCTATCCTCTTGGCTCTTGTTCGCGCAGAAAGGGATTACTGTTTTCAGCTTTGACGTTAGTCGAAGACGAGCGAATTTTTTGGATTTTTTCTAATCCACGAGAGCCGAAATAAAATCCATAAATCGTTAACATGATGGTTTGAAAGAAAGGAATCCATTCTTTGATAGTATCAACTTGTTCTGGTTTAAACTCGTTCATAAAAATAGTGAAAAAAGCCAGAATTGATACCACTAGAGTCATAAAAATAAGCGTCATTGGACGTATATTTTTTGACAGCCATGAATCGCTTTTCATATCTAACTGGAGACGTTGAGTGAGCTCAGCTTCCATAGTTTCTTCGCGTTTGGCCGCCTGCTTGTCGAGTTCCAGCATAATTTCTTGTATCTTTATATTATAAGCAGCGGTAATTTTTTTCTTTTGAATATCGGTAAGTGCGAGTTCTTCATCACTCGTCGATAAATCGTCAATAATTTTACCGACTGAAGTGATGACATTGACACCCACAGAGCTAAAAACTTTACTGAACCATCCCATTATTATTCTCCGGCTAAGACTTCTTCTAAGTTTTAAAGTTTACTGGTTATTTTAAGTCCAGGACTCAACAATAGTCTATCACTGACCGTACGATGACGTGGGAAAAAATACCATCTGGCTGATGCCATTACTCACGCTTAGAGACTTTCTCCTCTTATCCTCACTTGAGAACAAGTTCTATGAAATTGTCCAGACCGTTGGTAAGCATCTACCTTAAGTGGTCTGCCTAGCTTCGGCGGCATAACTGAAACCGTAGAGAACTTTTCTTCAGTAGAACTCACGCATCCTCTGATGCCTTGAACACGGCCCCATCGTAGCCTTTTTGAAACCTAATACCGCTTAGTCGCCATGGTTTGCTCCAGAGCAGATATTGAGGAAAATTGTCTTCGCGGCAAGAAAGGCATTTAATTCAGCCCAAGAGGATAGGTTTGATACGGATATCAGAAGGGTCATGTGATTCTTTTAACTTATATCTGTAGCTGTGACCTAGTTTGCAAAATATCTGTCTCACTTAAGGTTTGCTTCAGGTTGACCTTCTAGTATTTCAATCATCAAGTGATGAATGGAGTACCACATGTTACAACTTAACTGCCAGCAAGACGGATTAAATGTCGGTCGCCTATCTTTTAACCAATCGCTGTGGCGACCGAGGCTAAAAGCTAAACCCACCCTGGTCTCGATCACCTCCAATAGTTATTCCGATAACGACGCTATTACTTCATATATCTCCGATGTCTATCGAGACTACTACGACGCGACTATAGCGGTTCAATATCCAAAACTGGCCTGTCTGAAAGATGGCAATGGTCAATTCTTGGCAGCTGTTGGCTTTCGTCCCGCAGCCGTTAAGCCGCTGTTTCTCGAACAGTACCTGGGTTCTCCTATAGAACAAATACTGCAAATTCCCAGAAATCATGTGGTGGAAATAGGCAATTTGGCTTCAAAAGATGAGGGTGCTTCTATTTATTTGTTTGCCGCCCTTGCCACTTACTTAAATCATCTCGGCTTTGATAAAGCTGCGGTTACCTGCACCGGCTTTCTGGAAAAGCGTTTTAGGTATCTTGGATTGAATCCACAAAAAATTGCGATGGCCAATCCCAATCTGCTGCTGCAAGACGGTGAGAACTGGGGTAGCTATTACCAAACCAATCCCTATGTACTGGTCGGCTCTATAAAACAGGCATGTCAGCGCTTACAAAAAATTTTAAAGGCCGAGTACCAAACCCATATGCCGTTAACCGTTATCGATAGTTTTCAGTCATGAAAGCACGCCACGAAAGTATTCTCGATAACTTAAACCACGATCCCGATAGCATTGCATTAAGCATGGGGGATCAAACCGTCAGCTATGGTCAATTACCAATATTGGTTGAAGAACGCGCCCGAAAATTGGAGAAAGTATCGGTATTGGCTTTGGCTTTGGATAATTCCATTGACTGGGTATTGTGGGACTTAGCCTGCCAAGTGGCGGGAGTCATTTGTGTTCCTTTACCGCACTTTTTCACTCGGGAACAGAGGGATCACAGCATAAAAACGGCGGGTGTATCGCACATTATTAGCTCTGGGGGATTGCTTGCCACTCAACAACGGGCAACAAAAAAAATTCCACAAGGTACAGCAAAAATTACCTATACCTCGGGCACAACAGGTTCACCAAAAGGCGTATGTTTACCACTTGCCGCCATGAAAAAAGTAGCCGAGAGTATTGTGGGTGTCTTGGGTCAAAATTTAGTCAGTAATAATTTTTCAGGCACTCATGCCTGCGTTCTACCTCTAGCGGTTTTACTTGAAAATATCGCGGGCGTTTATGCTGGTTTGCTAGCGGGATATCGAATAGAGCTTTGCGGACTCGGGTGCTTTGAAAATAATTACCAGGATCTTCACCCATTTCTCAAAAGTACTCGGGCAAGCTCGGTTATTTTAGTACCTGAGTTGTTACGTTTTTTAATACAACAGGTTATCAAGAAGGGGCCACTAGAAACTCTGAAATTTATTGCTGTCGGCGGGTCGAAAATTGATCCGGAACTCCTGGCACAAGCAGCCGATATGGGTTTGCCAGTTTACCAGGGCTACGGTTTATCCGAATGCGCTTCCGTTGTCTGTCTAAATACACCCGAAAACAATCAAATAGGTAGTGTTGGCAAGCTTTTAACTCATGTGAAAGCAAAAGTAGTGAATGGGGAATTAATAGTAATAAAACCTGGTTTTCTGGGATATGTAGGCGATGACAGTGATGGCTCTACAAATATATTCGCGACCGGTGACTTGGGTGAAATTGACGATCAGCACTTTCTGCAGATCAATGGCCGTAAAAAAAATATTTTAATCACTTCCTACGGACGAAATGTATCGCCAGAGTGGGTGGAATCTATTTTCTTGGCTCAAATAGAAATTATGCAGGTTGTGGTTTTTGGCGATGCCGACCCTCAACTCAGTGCATTAATTGTTCCGACAAATAGAGAAGCGGACATCGGCGCTGTGCTCGATAGAGTGAATGAAAAGTTACCCGATTACGCGCGAGTTGGGACATTCCACAGGGTTGAACCTTTTACTGTAAAAAATAAGCAATTAACGGGGACCGGCCGTCCACGCCGCCAGTTTATTTTAGATCAGTATTCTCATTTACTCACGACTCAAAAGAGCAGGTATCGATATGACATTTTATGAAACCTTAGTTGAACAAACAGCTACGCAACGCCAGCAACTTTACAGTGTCCCCCAACTAAGCAATGGCTTGATTGGGAGTATCACTCGAGAGACTTACCTTGCCTATCTAACTGAAGCTTTTCACCACGTCAAGCATACCGTTAAATTTCTGATGGCTATGGGTCTCTATCTCCCAGCCAGCAAGCAATATTATCAAAAGGCTATTGCGGAATACATTTCCGAAGAAGTTGGACATGAAGAGTGGATATTAAACGATATCGAAGCCGCAGGTGGCGATAAAGAGCTTGCACGTAATTCCACCCCTATGCTCGAGACACAAGTCTTGGTCGCCTATAACTACGACTATATTCAACGTAAGAATCCCATGGGATTTTTTGGAATGGTATTTATGCTGGAGAGCACTTCCATGCAATTGGCCAGTCAAAGCGCAAAAGCGATAAAAGAGAGACTGAAACTTTCTAATAATGCATTTTCTTATTTAAGTTCGCACGGTGCTTTAGATATTGATCATATGAAGTTTTTCGAAAAAACCGTCAATAATATCGACAACGTCGAAGATCGACGAGCGATTATCGACGTTGCGCAAAATACCTTTCGTCTATTTGCCAATCTATTATCGGCTATTCCCGTTAGTGAGGTTGAGAATAATGCAGCTTGAAAACAAGGTCGTTTTACTAACTGGCGCCCAGGGTGGTATTGGTGGGCAACTATTGGTGGAACTCAAAAACGCAGGTGCCGAGGTGATTGCCGTCGGCCGCCGGCAACAGCCGGGAATGACTCAGTGCGATCTGGGAAATAAGAATGAAGTCGATACTTTGTGCAACGATCTACGTCGACGCGATATCGACGTGATCATTAATCTAGCGGGTCTCATGTACTTTGGTCACGCCCATCAACAAACGTCTGACCACCTGCACACCATGATGACAGTCAACTTAACAACTCCCATCCAGCTGGTTCAAGCCGTGTTGCCGGGTATGATTAAACGAAGCCGTGGCCAGGTGGTGAACATAGGCTCTATATTTGACAGTCTCTCTTTTCCACATTTTAGTGTTTACTCCGCAAGCAAGGCTGGCCTGAAGGGCTTTTCCGATGGACTGCGTAGAGAGTACCAAGGCAAGGGCATCAAGGTAACCCATATTTCACCCAGAGCAGTAGACACACCCTTTAATAGCTACATCATTACGGAACTTCACCAACGCAGCAAAACCCATACAGACTCGTCTGAAAAAGTCGCCAAAATAATCGTCAAGGCTATTATCGAAGATAAGCACACCGTCAAAATTGGCTTTCCGGAGCGCCTTTTCACCAAAATCAATACCTTCATGCCGACTCTAATTGATAAAGCTCTGGTAGCAAAACGCGATTTGGCCGACGAACTCTTAGAGGAATATAAATCATGAAAGTTAAAAATATAGTTGTTATTTTTTTATTCGCAATATTATTAGCAAGTGCCTTTGCTAGAGCGGAACCCGCGCAATCGATAGATGACTCTATTGTTTATCTTCAATCCGAGTGGGCGAAAATAAAGTATCAAGTTATCGGTAAAGAAATAAAAATAAAGGAAATAAGAGCTTTAGAAGAAAATGGAGAAAAGCTCATTGATGCTTTCCCGGACAGAGCCGAGCCCAAAATATGGCAAGCTATTATCTTATCAACGGATGCGGGGATTACCAATAATCTGTCTTCCCTTGGTAAATTGAGAAAAGCCAGAAAGCTGCTAGTGGCATCCATCAAAGCGGACCCTACCGCGCTACAAGGTTCGGCCTATACTTCTCTGGCATCTCTCTATTACCAAGCGCCAAAATGGCCACTGTCTTTTGGTAACTTTAAAAAGGCCGAAGACTATTTCAGTAAGTCTCTCGAAATCAATCCTACGGGAATAGATCCTAACTTTTTTTATGGTGATTTTCTTATGAAAAAAGAGGAGTACAGTGCCGCGCAAAAATATTTTCAACGAGCTTTAGCCGCCGAACCTAGAAAAGGACGCAAGCTGGCAGATGAAGGTAGAAAACAAGAAATTCGTGCTAAACTGGCAAGCCTGACTGAAGACAATAAAAATTAAAAAAGTTAAGGAAAATCATGCGAATTCTTTTGGTAGAAGACGACATTCATCTGGGCAAAGCTACCGAGCAGGGATTGAAACAGGCGTTCGCCGTCGACTGGGTTTTCTCTGCCGAAGAGGCAGAGAAAACGCTTAAGGCGACTAAATACAATTTGCTGATTCTCGATATTAATCTTCCGGGGAAATCCGGTCTAGATCTACTACGTCAACTCCGCAGAAATAAAGTATTGACTCCGGTTTTATTATTGACCGCGAGGGATGCCATTGAGCAGCGTGTCGAAGGCTTAAATAGTGGTGCCGATGACTATCTGGTTAAACCTTTCGATCTGGACGAGCTGCTCGCGCGCGCTAACGCCTTAATCCGTCGCGGCGATTTTTCTGAGCCTATTATTACCCTTTCCGATATCAGCTATGAACCCGTTACCGGGTATCTTACTATTAATGGAAAAACGGTAACGTTATCACAGCGTGAAAATGCGATCTTTGATTGCCTAATTAGAAATAAGGGCCGCCCTGTCAGTAAAGCTAAAATAGAAGAAAGTATTTACGATTGGTCATCTGAAAGTATTGGCAGCAATACTATCGAAGTTCATATTGCCGCCCTTAGGAAAAAATTAGGTAAAGAACGGATAAAAACGATACGTAGTATTGGATATTGCCTTTCCCTATGACAAAAAACTTTTCCTTAAAAACAAGATTATTAATATTCATTAGTGTTCCTTTATTTTTGGCAACAATTATTACCATTAGTGTTGCCCTAATTTCCATCTGGCATGAAATTGAAGAAGTTTACGATGCCCAGCTTGTACACTCTTCTAACGTACTTTTACAATTAATCGAACACGAGGTGATCGAAGAGGGCGATAACGAACAGTTTCGTTTAGAAAATAAAAGCACAGAATTACAACATAAGTACCAGAAAAGTATTGCTTTTAGAGTGTGGTATGAAAACAAACCCATCACTCAGTCGAATAATTCTCTCGAATTTAATCAGTTACAGGCACCGCCAGGTTTTTCAAATAAAATCGTCAACGGTAATAAATGGCGCTTTTTTGTCTTTATTGAAACCACCAATAATATCAGGATAGAGACTTCCGAACGCTACAGCATCCGTTACGAACTTATTCAGGGACTGATTCTGGCATTTCTACTACCGATCCTAATGTTTATTCCAGTAGCCATCTTTATCATATGGTCGGGTATTCAAAAAAGTTTGCAGCCAGTTATTAATCTATCCAACGGTGTCGATAGACGTAATACTAACGATCTTGCTGCAATAGCCGTTGACTCTATACCCAATGAAGTCGCACCCTTAGTCTCATCGATTAATCGATTATTGGATCGAATAAGACAAAGCTTCAAACGTGAAAAAGAATTTACCGATCATGCTGCCCACGAGTTAAGAACACCATTGGCGGCGATGAAAATGCAAACGCAAGTACTTATTAAAAAAATAGGTGAAGCCCCCAATCTTCATGAAGATTTTGAAAATTTATTATCTTCTATTGATCGATCAAATTATCTGCTCAATCAATTATTATTTTTAGCGAGACTCGAGAGCACCGATTTTCCCACAAAAATTACTAATTTATCCGATTGTATTTACGAAGCACTCGATACAACCAAATACGCTGCCGATGAAAAGCAACACAAGATCAATGTGAATATTCCCGAAGTTTTTAGTATTAATGCCCATGGTGATTATGTCTTTACCATGATCAAAAATATTTTGGAAAATGCCATAAAATATACGCCTCAAGGTGGCTATATATCTGTGATTTTATCTAATAATGGATTATTAGAAATTAAAGATTCTGGGCCAGGTATCGATACCACTCATCAAACAAAGGTATTTGAACGTTTTTATCGAGGAAAAAATACAGGTCAGACGGGCAGTGGGCTGGGTCTGTCTATTGTCAAATGGATAACAGCCGCTCTCAATATTGATATTTCTCTCGAAAAAAATACGCCTGGAGGATTAAAGGTTAAACTGGATTTTTCCAAGATCAAAGTTTCGATTTTTTATTGAAAAATCCTATTGTCTGATGACGGAATCGAGCAGCTGCAATAGTCGTTCGCTTACACTTGCCTGTAATACCAGATGAATAAAATGATCTTGCTCTGGATAAAAGTTTACCTCCACTGAAGAACGGGTATTTAACTGTCGGGCAAAGTCAGCATTTCTGTAATCAACTAGAGAATCTTCCCCACCCTGATACACAATATAGGGAGAGTTGAGCTCAGACCAAAGGGCGCTCATTCTAGTTAAATTGGCGGGAAGTGCTAAAACCTCGTTGTTTGAGTTGGTAATCATTTGAGGGAGTAGCGGCTTAACGAGCCACCAGCTAGCCACCTCGTTGTACCACTGTTTGTCCAGATAATCGCCCGACAAATCACCGGCAAAAGACACCGTTCCGTCGATGATGTCAGGGTAGAGCATGGCTATATAGGAGGCCAGCGTTGCGCCCAGAGAATGTCCAGCTAGGATCAGCGTATGGCTGTTGCTGTTATTCTTCAGCGACAGCAGTAGGGGAGCGAGGAGGTCGGCCTGTGTTTTCAACGATAGATAAATATCGTTCGCACTGGCGCTGGATTTGCCCCATCCTGGTCTGTCAATTGAAACCAGATATGCCTTTTTAACCAAGTTATCATCATTAAGCTGGTGGGCAAAAATATCCCAAGTCCCAGGTGTACCGTGTAAAAAAGCGATCACCGGCTTATTGCGATCGCCGCGAGCCATGTAGTGAATACGACTGGAGCCATGCTCAAAATACTGAGAACTGACTTTTCCACTGGAAGCGATTTTTTCAGCGACTTTAGTGACCTCTTTAATCGGCCCGGGCATACACGCACTTATTAAAGACGCCATCGTTAACCACAGTAAACATTGAAAAATAAATTTATATCGGTTCATATCTCTATAATTACTCAGTATCTATCCAGATCTTTGTACGAAGGATCTCTCATTGCTTGGGGTCAACTTGAACCTGCAATAAAAATAATTAACGAGCACAGATAATTTTTGTGATTTAGCCTTGCGGTTATTTGATCACACGACGGCCGCAGCGGCTGACTAAATATTTTCGCGAAAAATTTCGACATCTAAAACTGTTGTAGGCAGAAGTCAAAAATTTGTATTTCTTATTTTATATCTCTTATCAGGCAGGGGAGGATCCTCTCCGCGACTTAGGAGTAAATTTTTGTTTGACCATGGATAACGAATAAACAAGCAAAGCAATGCTATTAACTAAAAACCACGCGAGAACCATACTGATAATGGTATGACTTAGGAAGTGATGGCCAATCAGCATTTTATACGCTCCCATCAGCCAGCCGAGGCTTAGAGCAAATATAATCGCTTGTTTACGTCGCCGAGCTATCTGGGCCAAGTAGTAAAGCGCAAGCAAAGCAAAACTGGTCTTACCCACGAAAAATGGACACTGATTAGGCGCACATTTCGTAATAATTATTTTCATATTCAGCCGGGCTAATATAGCCGATAGCTGAATGCTTTCTGACACGATTGTAAAACATTTCAATGTATTCGAATACGCTTGGGTAGACCTCAGTTAAATGCTGATACGATTGCGCGTAAACTTCTTCTACTTTCAATCGAGCAAAGAATGATTCCATCGCTGCGTTATCCCAACAGTTACCCTTACGGCTTACCTCGGTGCCGCTTGACGGTATGCTAGGCACCACACCTTCGTCATGCAATGACAGTACATAATCCTTAGCCCTATATTGCACACCTTGATCGCTATGAAGAAGCAGTCCATGCTCACATTCTCTGCTTGCGCTAGCCATCTTGAAG
>JBLIHY010000019.1:0-26221 GCA_047634655.1 Cellvibrionaceae bacterium | reverse complement strand
TTTTAGATATCGGTGCCTTCCCTGAGAGCCAATGAGGCTTTAACGGCTTCTTCTCGAAAAAGAATGGCGGTGGTTTTTTAACAGATCACTTCCCAGAAGCGCAGAAGTCTATTTGGGATTTCAACGGTATGTTCACCAAATCCCGCCACGTACCTGGCGTTGAATACGCCAGCCTCATTCACCCCGGCTTGAATTGGTTGTTTGCCTTCCAAGGAATTATTGGACGAATGGAATAAGCGTGAGACTGAATTATTCGATACCGATCCAGAGCGTGAACCACCATTAGCGACACTTCCCTACGCGGACACCGCTCATATGGGACGTCTCCAAGGTAGTGATAAAGAAAACGCTGCTACGGAAGGCGCTCGAACCGTACCCCCACGCGAGCATGGAGGTAACTGTGACATCAAAGATTTGTCTCGAGGCTCAAAAATTTACTTCCCTGTATCTGTAGAGGGTGGTGATCTTTCTGTAGGTGACTTACATTTCAGCCAAGGTGATGGAGAAATCACTTTCTGTGGTGCCATCGAAATGGCAGGCTGGATTCACCTGCGAGTGAATCTAGTTAAAAGCGGCATGTCTAAATACGGCATCAAAAACCCTATTTTCAAACCCAGCCCAATCACTCCCAAATACGATGACCACCTGATCTTTGAAGGTATTTCCGTAGACGAAAGTGGCAAACAACATTATCTAGACGTTCATATCGCCTACCGCCAGGCCTGCCTGAATGCCATTAACTACCTCGAAAAATTTGGTTATTCCAGAGTTCAAGCTTATGCCATCCTGGGAACCGCTCCCGCTCAGGGTCACATCAGTGGCGTGGTAGATATCCCCAATGCCTGTGCCACCTTGTTGGCTGCCCACGGATATCTTTGAATTTGACGTTCAACCAAATGCAGATGGTCCGAAGAAAGAACTGGATGGTTCTGTCGATGCTCCTCTAGCACCTGACCTTTAAGAAGTAATCTTCAATGCCCGTTTACGAATACAAATGCAAGGAACACGGCATTTTCTACGAGCTAGCCACAATGAAAAAATCGGGCGAACCGTCAACATGCTCGAACTGTGGTCAGAGTGCTCCCAGGATCATTAGGTTGCACCTGATGCTCTAGATATGTCAACAACGGCCAGGAAGGCGGCTGAGACTAATGAGCGCGCCCAGCATGAGCCAGAGTTTTCGTCCAAAGAGCGTCGCGAACAGGACCACTAGCACCGCTCTGGTTGCGGATGTAGCAAGAAGAAGCCGGGGAAATCTAAATTCGTATATACCGCTCAAGGAGAAAAAATGTTTCCTTCAATGCGGCCATGGATGATAAGTCACTAAAAATTGGGCGGTCCAACAGTTAAGATCGTTGGGTCGCCTAATACCGTTTATAACTAAAAGTAAAATCAAAAAAAACGCCTTATTGCTCCAAGCTACCACTTCATTTCAGCTCACTTCTCACATTAAGAAAGCTTATCCTTGAAAGCACAGGACTATTCCACCTATAATCCACGCCCTGGAAAGGAAAGTTAGTTTCAATTCAATATAATTTAGTTGATAAGCGAAACAAATCATCTACGGAATTAACGGATAATCCAGACAGTTTGATTAAAGCCATCCCATTGTGGTGTTTGAACCCGAAATCCAAACGATGTGGCCGAACTATTAAGACAAAGCGACCCTAGTTTAGGACTGAGCAAAAATATTGTAAGAAAATCGGTAGCAATGGCCTTGTAGAATTTTTTTTTGGCCTAACCTTAAAAGGTAAAATTTACCTAGACCGACATTTCTCCATGTTGTTTGAGTGATTAATGGATTTCACGCGCATTTGCATGCAGAGCGGTAGCTTCTCGAAATCAGGGGGAGGTTTTGCATACTTCAAACCGTATTTTTATCGAAGGATAAAAATACATTTTTTGAGTGGGCCTAAGGGCCCATTTTTTTGTATAGGGGAGTCATTATTGTGTTGTCGCCAAGACAACGAGAGATATCCGAACTGATCGAACCCGTTGTGAAAGCTCTGGGTTGCGTTCTCTGGGGAGTTGAATTTAGCTCCTACAACCAACACTCAATACTGCGAATTTATATCGACAGTGAAGACGGAGTGAAGCTAGCAGACTGCGAAAAAATCAGTCGTCAGATTAGCGGCTTACTAGATGTAGAAGACACCATACCAGGACGCTACACCTTGGAAGTTTCTTCGCCGGGCATTTACCGACCGCTATATCATTTAACTCAGTACTCCCCTTATGTTGGCGAGCGAGTGAAAATTAAACTGAACCGTAGTTTCGAAGGGCGAAAAAAAATCTCCGGCATTCTGACTAACGTTGACATGGAAGAAGGCGAGTTAATCCTTCAGATCAAGGATGAGCAATTAACCATTCCGGTCGAATGGGTAGAAAAGGCACAGCTTGAGCCCGAATTTTAATAAATTGATTTTTAACGCGTAAAAGCGATGGAAATCAATAATCGTGCAAACAAGCGTTTGTACAAGAGGCAGAATGATGAGTAAAGAAATATTATTGGTGGCAGAGGCGGTTTCCAATGAGAAGGGAGTCGATCAAGATATTATCTTCGAAGCGTTGGAGCTTGCTCTGGCCACTGCCACCAAAAAGCGTTACGACGAAGACTCCGATATACAAGTGGCCATCGATCGTAAAGCCGGTGACTACGAAACAGTGCGCAACTGGGAAGTCGTCGACGACGATACACTCGCTTTGTTGGGAACCCAACTGACAACCGAAGAGGCATTAGAAAAGGATGCCAACTTAAAACCTGGCGACATCCACACGGAAATCGTCGAAAATGTTGATTTTGGCCGTATTGCTGCACAGACCGCCAAGCAAGTTATTATCCAAAAGGTTCGCGAAGCCGAGCGCGAACAAGTAGTCCAAGAATATCGTGATCGGATCAATGAACTACTCAGCGGTTCGGTTAAAAAAGTTACTCGTGACAATATTATTGTCGACCTAGGCAACAATGCCGAGGGGATACTACCCAGAGCAAATTTAGTGGGACGTGAAATCTTCCGTACAGGAGATCGAATACGGGCAATCCTGGTCGATATCCGAACAGAGCCCCGCGGTCCACAACTATATCTCAGTCGTACTTGTCCAGAGATGCTTCTCGAACTCTTTCGCATTGAGGTTCCAGAGATCTCCGAGGAAGTCATTGAACTAAAGGGCGCGGCACGCGACCCTGGATCTCGCGCTAAAATTAGTGTAAAGACCAACGATGGCCGTATAGATCCAATCGGAGCCTGCGTCGGTATGCGGGGTGCACGGGTGCAAGCGGTCTCTAACGAGTTGGGTAACGAGCGAGTCGACATTATTCTCTGGGACGACAATCCAGCTCAATTTGTGATTAATGCGATGGCTCCGGCCGAAATCGAGTCAATCGTAATTGATGAAGAAAATCACTCCATGGACGTAGCTGTTGCCGAAGATAATCTGGCGATGGCCATCGGCCGTGGCGGACAAAATGTTCGCCTGGCTTCCGAGCTTTCCGGTTGGGAAGTCAACGTGATGGGTATCGAAGAGTGGGAATCCAAGCAGCAAGAAGAGGCTGGTGGCCAGGTAGAGACGTTCATGTCGTCACTGGATATCGATGAAGATATTGCCATTTTGTTAGTGGAAGAGGGTTTTTCCAGCTTGGAAGAAGTCGCCTATGTGCCACTGGAAGAGATGATGGCAATCAATGGCTTCGATGAAGATATCGCCACTGAACTATGCTCACGGGCAAAAGATGTACTGTTGGCCAAAGCCCTGGCCTCTGGAGATAAATCAGAAGTCACAGAGCCTGCCGAAGACCTTCTGAACATGGAGGGAATGGACGATGAATTGGCCAAAAAGCTAGTAAAGAAAGGCTTGGCCACCATGGAAGATCTGGCCGAGCAATCTGTAGATGAATTGCTTGAAGTCGATGGTATGTCTGAAAAACGCGCAGCGGCTTTGATCATGAAAGCACGCGAACCCTGGTTTGTAGAAGCCAGTGCGAAAGAGTAAAACACCGAGGAAAAAAAATGACGGATGTAACCGTACAAAGTCTTGCGAAATCCGTAGGTATCTCAGCAGATCGATTGCTGAATCAGATGAAAGAAGCCGGGTTGTCTCACAATTTAGCGGATGATCTGGTTTCCGATGAAGAAAAAAAAATACTTCTAGCGTCACTGAAGAAATCCGAGATTTCAGAAAATGATGCGCCGAAAAAAATCGTCCTGAAACGTAAGACTACCAAAACTCTGAAGGTCGGTAGTGGTTCCAGCCGCAAGACGGTAAATATTGAAGTTCGCAAAAAGCGCGTCTACAAAAAACCCGACTCAAGCGTTGAAGAAACCGAATCCAATCCCGCCACCGAGGCTCAACAAGTCGAACAGAAACCGGCGCCAGCAATAGCGGCGCCCAATGGCGAACTTGTGGATGACGCCGAGAGCAAACGTCAGGCTGCTCAAGAAGCGCGGCGCAAGCTGGAGGCTGAAGAAAAGCATCGGCGAGAGGACACTAAAGCTCAGGCGGCACGAGATAGTGCCGGCCAGAAAGGGGAAGCCCCAGAAGCGAAACAAAACCAAGCTACTGTAAAAACCAGCGACGCTGATGCAGAAGCCAAACAAAAAGAAGAGCATGGGAAATTTAGTAACAAAAAAGACAAACTGGTCGACGAAACAAAAGAGGAAGCCCGCAAAAACAAACCCGTCCGCAAAAAAGGCTTGGGGCCAAAGAAAAACAACCACAAAATTGACATTAATCGGCTCAATGAAAATTACGAAGAAGTGGAAGTCATGCGTAAGCGTTCTTCGCGAGTGGCGCGAACCAACAAGCATGGCTTTAAAAAGCCCACCGAAAAAGTGACTCTCACTGTCGAAATTACTGAAAATATGTCGATTGGAGAACTGGCCTCGAAGATGAATATCAAGGCCAATGCACTTATAAAGGAATTAACCAAGCTTGGAATCATGGCAAGTATTAACGAACCACTGGACCAGGAAGCTGCCGAGCTTGTCGTTGAAGAATTAGGCCATAACCCAGTATTGGTTAGTAGTAATGCCGTCGAAGAAAAATTGCGTAAAGATTTGTCGACTACCGGTGAAAAGATTGGACGGGCGCCAGTCGTCACCGTGATGGGCCACGTCGATCACGGCAAGACCTCCCTATTGGATTTCATTCGTAAAACCAAAGTTGTTTCCGGCGAAGCCGGCGGTATTACCCAGCATATTGGCGCCTATCAGGTGAAAACTGCTATAGGCGACATTACTTTTCTAGATACTCCGGGACACGCTGCTTTTACCGAAATGCGAGCTCGCGGCGCACAGTGCACAGATATCGTTATCCTGGTAGTTGCTGCAGACGATAGCGTGATGCCGCAGACAGAAGAAGCCATTCAGCACGCTCGCGCAGCCGGCGTTCAGATCATCGTGGCGGTCAGCAAGTGTGACAAAGAGTCCGCGGATCCCGAACGTGTTAAAAACGAATTGGCAGCCAAAGATGTAATACCCGAAGACTGGGGCGGCAACGTACAATTCGTCAACGTCTCCTCGCATACCGGGGAAGGTATCGATACTTTACTCGAGGCCGTTTCCCTACAAGCTGAACTGCTTGAATTAACCGCCGAAGAAGACTCGCCCGCCAAAGGTACTGTCATCGAATCGCGTATAGAAAAAGGTCGCGGTGTCGTGGCGACGGTTCTGGTCCAATCCGGTACCTTAAAGTATGGCGATACCCTGCTGGCAGGAGAAAGCTACGGACGTGTCCGCGCGATGACAAATGAACTAGCACAGACTATTAAGACATCGGGACCTTCCACTCCTGTTGAAATTTTAGGTCTGGATTCACCTCCCAAAGCTGGCGATGAGTTTGTAATTGTTCCCGACGAGCGTCGCGCTCGCGAAGTTGCAGAGCACCGCGCTGATCGCGAACGTCAAGAACGCACTAAGCGCCAGCAAAAAATTAATCTGGAAAATATTTTTGCCGGCATGGACTCCGCCGAGAAAAAGATACTGTCCGTTGTTTTAAAGGCTGACGTTCGCGGTTCTCTAGAGGCCATTATTCAAGCACTTAATGAGATAGGCAACGACGAGGCGCTGATAAACGTTGTCTCTTCTGGCGTCGGCGGAATTACGGCCAATGATGTCAATCTCGCGCTCACTTCCGGAGCCGTGATTATCGGTTTCAATGTTCGCACCGATAGTACTGCTCGCAAAATTGCCGAGACTGAGTCCGTAGATGTTCGCTATTACAGTATTATTTATCAACTGCTCGACGACTTGAAAAATGCTCTTGAGGGCATGTTGGATCCCGAACTTGTCGAAAAAATCGTTGGGGTTGCCGAAGTTCGCGACGTTTTCAGCTCCCCCAAGTTTGGACAAGTAGCGGGTTGTATGGTTACCGAAGGAACGATTTATCGCAACAAACCCATCCGAGTTTTACGAGACCACGTCGTGATTTACGAAGGCCAGTTGGAATCTCTGCGTCGATTTAAAGACGACGTAAGCGAAGTACGCAACGGCATGGAATGTGGGGTCGGCGTAAAAAATTACGACGTCAAGGTAGGCGATCAAATCGAAGTCTACGAGGTCACCGAGGTAAAACGTAATCTCTAACCCCACTGGCAAGAGTGACGACTTACCTCCGCTGGCCATTCGCTAAATTTTTAGGAGATACAGTAAATATGGATTGGCATAACCTTTTTCTACAAAAAAGGTTTGCCCATCACATATTGCTTTTTAAACATTTATTGTGCCTAAATCATTCTCACGTACAAATCGAGTAGCAGATGCTATCAAACGACTGCTCTCTACCCTTATCCAACAGGAAGTGGCCGATCCGAACGTCGGCATGGTAAATATCAATGACGTCACCGTCACCAGGGATCTAGCCTACGCAAAGGTCTATGTCACTTTCATTGGTCAAGAAAATGATGACGAATGTCAGCGGGCTACTGAGCACTTGAATAAAGCATCGGGCTATTTGCGTAGCTTACTAGCAAAGGAAACCAGCCTGCGCACCACTCCAAAACTGCAATTCTATTACGATAGCACTCCCAAACATGGACAAAAACTATCCAGCTTGATAGATCACGCGGTTACTGAAGACAAATCGCGTAATGATCCCTCGCGAGAGCTGTAATTGTGGGGAGACGTCCTAAATGGGGTAGAGCTATCGATGGCGTATTATTACTGGATAAAAATACCGGTATTACCTCGAATACGGCATTGCAACAAGCCAAGCGTTTATTCTTCGCAAAGCGGGCGGGCCACACCGGCAGTCTTGATCCATTAGCTACGGGGGTGTTGCCAATTTGTTTTGGCGAAGCCACTAAATTCGCCCAGTATCTTTTGGAAACCGATAAACGCTACCTCAGCACTTACCGCTTTGGTGTAGTCACCGAGACTGGGGACTGCGACGGTAAAATACTTCGGAAGACTGATGCATCGAATATCGACGAGGTAGCCATCGAAAGCTGTCTGGCAAAATTTCGCGGTGAAATTTGCCAGCTGCCCTCGATGTATTCGGCACTAAAGTACCAGGGAAAGCCTCTTTACCAATGGGCAAGAGAAGGCATCGCCCTGCCCGATGGAGCGCGCCGAACTCGCGATGTCAAAATTTATCATTACCAAATCAAAGCCTTTCGCAAAGCAACCCGCGAGTGCCCATACCCGGAAGCGGACGTCGAAGTACACTGCTCTAAAGGTACTTACATTCGTACACTTGCAGAAGATCTGGGCCAACTTCTCGGCTGCGGCGCACACGTGATCCGCTTACACCGCACAACGGTGGGTTCTTTTCAGATAGATCAAGCGATAACGCTAAATGATCTCGCAACCGAACGGGGCGAACAACCAGCGGAGCTACTAGACCGTCACTTACTCCCTTTGGACGCTCCCGTTGCCGAATTGCCCAGTATAGAGATTACCCGAGAGATGAGTATTCACTTCCGTCAAGGGCAACCGGTAGTAAACTTAGACGCCTATCGCTCTGCGAAAGAAGGTGTTATTGTACGCGTCCTGTGTTCAGAATCTGGTCAATTTTTAGGCATGGGCGAGTTAGTTAACGGGGCAATAATACCGAAACGAGTCGTTGTTCTACCGACTGGAAAATCCGAGACCTGCCTGTAAATATGCACGGACAGGCCAATTAGCGAGATTGCGAAGGCGATCTCGGCATATTATGTGAGGAAACAATCATGGCACTCAGTGTAGAAGAAAAATCGGTACTTATTAAAGAAAATCAACAGAGCGAAAATGACACGGGTTCTCCCGAAGTCCAGGTTGCTCTATTAACAGCGAACGTCAACAAATTACAAAGTCATTTTTCCGACCATAAACATGACTATCACTCTCGTCGAGGTTTGATCCGCATGGTCAACCAGCGCCGCAAATTGCTCGACTACTTAAAGAGTAAAAACATTACCCGTTATGCGAATTTAATTAAAAAGTTGGGACTACGCCGTTGACAACCAAAGTGGCCCGCTCCGCGAGCCACTTCTATCAATGACGTGAGATCATTAACAAAGTGACCGATGCGGCGCTGAGAGATATGGTTACTTAAATCCTGACCCGTGAGTCTCATAGGTCATTCAAAAGATACATAATCGTTCATCGCTAAAGTATTGTGGCCAACTGAGTTGGCCATCGGTGAACAAGTGAATTGACTCAATACTTCGATACGATTAATTAACGCGCAAGTCATCTTCCCGAAGAAATTACTGAACAGACACCTATCTGTGTTCAACGAAAAAAAACTGAACATAAAAGGTTCTGAACTGACAGAAACTATGTAAAAGCATAATTTACTTAATGCTTAATCAACATTAGTAACCATTGAAAAGGATAAAAGTGTGAACCCAATTACCAAGCAATTTAAATACGGTGACGCCAGCGTTACCCTAGAGACCGGCCGCATCGCCCGGCAAGCAACTGGCGCCGCAATGGTTACCATGGGCCAGACCCAGGTACTGTGCACGGTCGTTGCCGCCAAAGAAGCAAGTCCCGAAAAAGGGTTTTTCCCTCTCTCCGTACATTATCAAGAAAAAGCCTATGCTGCAGGCAAAATACCCGGAGGATTCTTCAAACGCGAAGGCCGTCCCTCCGAAAAAGAAACATTAACCTCTCGCCTGATAGACCGCCCCATTCGTCCGTTATTCCCCAACGACTTTCTCAACGAAGTACAAGTGATATGCACCGTTTTATCATCCGAGAAAGATGTAGACCCCGATATTGCCGCTATGATCGGCACCTCGGCAGCACTAGCGATTTCCGGAGTGCCTTTTAGTGGACCTATCGGCGCTGCCCGCGTCGGTTTTACGCAAAAAGATGGATACCTTTTGAATCCGAGCTATAGCGCGCTGGAAACCTCTGAACTGAACATGGTCGTTGCTGGCACCCAGGGTGCCGTGCTGATGGTGGAGTCGGAAGCCAATGAACTGCCAGAAGAGATCATGCTGGGAGCCATTCTTTACGCTCATCAAGAGTTACAAGTAATTGTCAAAGCGGTTTCTGAATTGGCAGCAGATGCAGGCAAAGCAGCCTGGGAATGGCAAGCGCCTGTGGAAGATGAAAAACTCAAAGACGCTGTCGCAGAGCATTATAGTGGCGCTATTGAACAGGCCTACAGTATTACTGAGAAAATGACCCGCTACAGCAAACTGGATGAGTTGCGCTCAGAAGCGGTCGAAAAATTGTTGAATGAAGATGCCGGAGTTAATGGAAAGGCTATCAAGGCAGCTTTTGGCAAATTGGAGAAGCGCATCGTCCGCGCCAATATTTTAGCCGGTAAAGCGCGTATCGATGGCCGTGACAACAAAACGGTTCGACCCATCGATGTAGAGGTGGGAGTACTGAATAAAGCTCACGGTTCCGCACTTTTCACCCGAGGCGAGACACAGGCATTGGTCGTGGCCACCCTTGGGAATGCGCGGGATTCACAGACCATTGATGCCCTCGAAGGCCAACGCAAAGACAATTTCATGTTGCACTACAACTTCCCCCCCTACTCTGTCGGCGAGTGTGGGCGCATAGGATCAACGGGACGTCGGGAAATTGGTCACGGCCGCCTAGCGCGCCGCGGTATAGCAGCAGTCCTACCGAAAGAGGAAGTCTTTCCTTATACCATCCGCGTGGTTAGTGAAATAACAGAGTCAAACGGATCCAGTTCCATGGCTTCTGTCTGCGGATCCAGTCTGGCCATGATGGATGCGGGTGTGCCACTAAAAAATCCCGTAGCCGGTATCGCCATGGGCCTAGTGAAAGAAGCTGAAGGTTTTGCTGTCCTCACCGATATCTTGGGCGACGAAGATCACTTGGGCGACATGGATTTCAAAGTGGCGGGTACTGCACACGGAATCAATGCGCTGCAAATGGACATTAAAATTGAAGGAATCACTGGCGAGATTATGGAAGTTGCCCTAGAACAGGCTCTAAATGCCCGGCTACACATTCTCGCTGAAATGAATAAAGTTATTGATCACTCACGGACCGAGGTCTCGCCAAACGCACCGCGTTTCGAAACCATTAAAATCGATACCGACAAAATTCGAGATATTATCGGCAAAGGTGGTGCAACTATTCGCGCTATTAGTGAAGAAACCACTGCTTCTATCGATATCGACGACGATGGCACCGTGAAAGTCTACGCCGATGACTCCGAAGCATTAGAGGCGGCTCTAGATAGAATTCGCGAAATTACTGCCGAGGCAGAGATTGGCGCAATTTACGAAGGCAAAATTGTACGCATTGTAGATTTCGGTGCTTTCGTAAACTTTCTGCCCGGAAAGGACGGTCTCGTTCATATTTCTCAGATCGCCGAGGAACGAGTTAATGCCGTTTCTGACTATCTTAAAGAGGGTCAAATCGTCAAAGTGAAGTGCCTGGATGTCGATCAGCGTGGTCGTATCAAACTCTCCATCAAAGAAGCGTTAAAGGATAAAGCGGAAGAGGAAGCACCGAAAACAACAGAGATAACTGCTGAAGAAGCAGTCAGTAGCGAAAAAACCCCTGAAATAAATGTTGCAGAGGACAAAAAAACAGATTAACGCTGTAATGTCCGCTAGACGCGTTCAGCACACCTTTGCATCGAGATCTTGCCGTGGTCGCTAATTATCTGTTTTTTCCTATGTTCGGACGCCATGGATTAGAGTCTTTACACATGATGACAAGATTACTTTTGAAGTGAATAACTAATAATCTGTTAAAAACAGTTCACGAAAAAAGTATCTCTTGCATCACTGAAAAACTCCTGGCTTTTCTGGATCCGTTAACGGACGTGTCGCATAGGCGCGTCCTCAAATGCCGCAAGGCATATAGCTCGTAATCAGAAGTCTTCGATGGTCAATAGGGCGTCTAGATAAATAGCAATAAAATATAAAGCTCTTAAGTCGCCCATTAGCGCAGAAAGAATAGTTGCGTAAATTTGGCGTCTTACCATCAAGCATATTCCAGGTAGTTAACCGTGAATCTAGAGACCGTGCAGTGGGTTCCCATTATTGTCAGCCTGGTGATCACTGGCATGTTTTCCGGTACATTGGCCGGATTGCTTGGCGTTGGCGGCGGCATTATCAATGTTCCGGTTCTATATTTCTTATTTCAATACTTCGGCGTTTCTTCAGGGGATGCCATGCTCGTCGCCACCGGGACTTCACTGGCGACTATCATCCCAACATCGATATCCTCAATGCGCGCTCACCATCATCGAGGTAACGTGGACTGGCAACTAATCAAACGCTGGTCCTTCTTCATAGTTGGCGGAGTGACGTTAGGTGCTTATTTAGTTACCCAGTTAGATGGTGATTACTTTGCCGCGGTTTTTGCACTGATAGCTTTATTTATGGCTTTTAATCTCGGTTTCCGCAACCAGTCTTCGGCGATTTTTGCGCAACTGCCGAAAATGCCATGGCAAGGCTTCCTAGGAACAGTTATCGGCTTCTTTTCAGTGATGGTCGGTATCGGCGGCGGCACGTTGGGTGTCTCCATCCTGACCGCATTCAACTACGCTGTACACCGAGCGGTGGGAAGCAGCGCAGTTTTTGGTCTGTTAATTTCACTACCCGGCGCCTTGATATTACTCGCGGCGTCTACCACTCCAGGAGACGCCCTTCCAGGGACTTACGGTTATGTCAATATCCCTTCGTTAATTGCTTTGGTACCACTCAGTGTGGCCTTTGCACCAGTAGGTGCATGGTTGGGCTCAAAGCTAGACGGCAACAAGTTAAAAAAATTCTTCGCTGTCTTATTAGCAATTACCGCCATCCGCATGTTGGTTCAAGTATTTAGTTCCTGACCTTTAACTGGTGTGAAATTGCCCCAATAACTTATCGCGTAGCCAGAAGGCTACGGCCAGCTAGCGCCCTCCTCTACCACCAGTGGGAGATTTCGATCATGGTTTCTCGAGCCGATAACTAAATAGACTGAAATTAAATGATTTAATGCAACAGATCCAGCAAGTGCCCGCCTTAACTCTGGCCACGAGAAAGAACTCATGACTCATGAGAGAATTTATAAACAGAAGCACTCTCTATTAGTAATATAAACGTAGTATCTAGTACGGCCTATCACTTATAATGGCCGGTTACCAAAAGCAACTTATTTCGACGCTGACGCTATTATATGGTCACTCCGCACTCTGTAAGCCCTCACGAATGCCAGAAGAAAGCTCTGCGAGCATCAAAACGCTTCGGGCATCAGGCACTTTGTTCTCAGCGACGAAAACACCCAGGAGCATGCATGTCCAACACCCAACAATCACGCATTAAAGAATTAATAATTCGAGGCAAGGAGCAGAGCTATCTAACCTACGCCGAAGTTAATGATCATCTGCCCGATGACATTTCAGACCCCGATCAAATTGAAGAAATTATTCAGATGATCAACGATATGGGGATTCGGGTTTATGAAAAGGCTCCCGATGCTGAAGAATTGCTCATGACCAATGGAGATTCCGCCGCCGACGAAATTGCCGCGGCTGAGGCGGCGGCGGCACTCGCCGCTGTCGAAACAGAGGTCGGCCGTACCACAGACCCCGTACGCATGTACATGCGTGAGATGGGTACAGTTGAACTATTGACTCGCGAGGGTGAAATCGCTATCGCCAAGCGTATTGAAGAGGGCACTCGCGATCTAATGCACGCCCTCGCCTGTTGGCCAAATACCGTCGAAAACCTGCTGAAAGAATACGATCTTATCGAAAAAAATGAACGCCGTTGGCCAGATGTTATTGCGGGATGGCTAGATCCCGCAACGAATGTACTTCCGGCGGGGCAATCAGCCAGTAATGACGATAACAGTGATGAAGAAGAGGAAGATGACGACGGAACCAGCGAAAACGGCATCGACCTCGAGGAGGCATACAAACGGTTTGGTGCTTTAAGAAAGCAGTGGGATAAAGTTGTCAAAGCCATCAAACGCCATGGTCGCGATAGCGATCTGGTCGAGAAAGAACTGGCGGCAGCCGGTGAAATTCTGAAATTCTTCAAGCTCCCTCCCCGCCAATTTGATCCCATGTACCGGAGTGCACGGGAAATATTAGAGCTGATTCGCCGGGAAGAGCGATTTATCATGACCTTGTGTGTTCGCCAAGCGAAAATGCCGCGGAAAATCTTTGTCAAGGAATTTCCAGGCAATGAAACAAACGGCCAATGGATTGCAGAAATTATCAAGAAAAAACGCGATTACTCCGAAGCCCTTGGTGCTCATGAGGACGAAATCGTCCGCTCGCAACGCAGGCTAATGAGAATCGTCCGAGAAACCGATCTGCAGCTGCTCGCCATAAAGGAAATCAACCGGCGAATGTCAATTGGCGAAGCTCGCGCCCGTCGCGCCAAAAAAGAAATGGTGGAAGCCAACCTGCGACTCGTTATCTCCATCGCCAAAAAATACACTAACCGCGGCCTGCAATTTCTCGACTTGATCCAAGAGGGAAACATTGGCCTGATGAAAGCCGTGGATAAATTCGAATACCGTCGCGGCTATAAATTTTCGACCTATGCGACCTGGTGGATACGCCAGGCCATCACCCGCTCTATTGCCGACCAGGCCCGCACCATTCGTATCCCAGTGCACATGATTGAGACTATTAACAAGCTCAACCGTATTTCCAGGCAAATGCTGCAGGAGATGGGCCGCGAACCAACGCCAGAAGAACTCGGCGAGCGCATGGAAATGCCAGAGGACAAGGTTCGAAAAGTACTAAAAATCGCCAAAGAACCGATCTCCATGGAAACCCCTATTGGCGATGACGAAGACTCGCATCTGGGCGACTTCATCGAAGACGGCAGCATCATTTCACCCGTAGATGCCGCCACCGATATTGGCCTTATCGAATCCACACGCGAAGTGCTATCAGGGTTGACCTCTCGCGAGGCAAAGGTACTGCGTATGCGCTTCGGCATCGACATGAATACCGACCACACCTTGGAAGAAGTTGGCAAGCAGTTCGATGTCACCCGCGAGCGTATCCGCCAGATTGAAGCAAAAGCACTACGCAAACTGCGTCATCCCAGCCGCTCCGATCACTTGCGCAGCTTCTTGGATGAATAGTTAAAAATCGGTATCATGCCTGTCTGTCTAGACGAGAGGCGTCGGTATTTAATCGCAGCGCAATTTTCGTAGTTAGTCTGGCAGCAAAATATGGACGATTTACGCGAGTTAGGCCTTGCGATACAACACCGGTATAAAGGGCACACGCAAGTTACTTGGGTAAAAAATTAAAAACGTACACCACCACGGATTGGAAAAAAAGCTCAAAGGGCCTTTAGCTCAGTTGGTTAGAGCATCCGACTCATAATCGGCAGGTCCCCAGTTCAAGTCTGGGAAGGCCCACCATATCAAAGCCCCACACCATGCGGTCTGGGGCTTTTATTTTCCCGAATTTTGGCCCACACAGCCTCACTTACACGAGCTTACATTCAGCCAAGGCTAATAATTGACCATGGGAACAAATGGCTACTATTAATAGTTATACTTTTTCGTGCAGTACCAATCACCTTCGAGGGAGCTTAAAAACGATAGCATAGTGGCCAAGGTAGACCACTCAGTGAGCTTTAGCTCAGAGCGTTTCAGACAAAAAGACCATATCAGCTAAAGCTCTATCTGCTACCAACGCCTAAAATATAATTATGTTATTCAGATGCCCCTTTATTGGGGCGTTTTTGTTTCGAGGGAAAGCATCTTGACTGAAAAATGGGTTTTTGAGTCTCTTGCTAAGGATGATAAGGATTCTATTGGCCTTATTGCTTATGCCTTGTACAAAAACCAGAAGCACACGCTAACTACATCTCTTCGAAAAGAAGGGAAAGGAGAGGGCTCAGCTAGTCAAAATGCACACAAACAACCTGAAAAGTGAAAAGGCAAAGCCGATTAAAAACATCAAAGATATTTCAGCATGCAAACCGAGCATGGTATGTAAAATTTGGTGGGTGGATGCTCTCTGGCATTCCTGGCATCGTTTCATCTTTTAGCAATCCAAGTAAACCCCCGTTCGTAGCTAGCCGCTTTGTCCCAACCCCACTCATTGAGTTTTATGCTGAACCATATAGCACTCGATAGCCCGCAGGCGCAGGCGTCGGATTTGTTCCGCTAATTCCAAGCCCCGATAGCCTTCGTCCAAGAGCGGTTTGCTGTCAATATTAGCCGCCACTTGGCTACATTTAACTAGGTGTGCCGATTGTGGATAGTCTCGGCCTTCAAAGCCCAGGCGTCCTCTGGAATCGGCTTCACAAGCCTGGACGAAGTAGAAAACCCGCTCGGGTCGTCGAAATCCATCCAGTGCTTCGAGTAGCTTAAGTATCGATGTAGACCGTATCTCCAGTAGTCTGTGGCAACACAAATGGTATTCACAAACGAGCATGGCGACGGTGCGAAAATTCTTGGGCAATTTGTAGCGTTGGCAAACCCTCTTAACCAGCGGTACGCCTTTGATTTCATGCCGGACATGGGATGGCCACTCATCTTCAGGGGTAAGTGCCTTGCCCAAGTCGTGCAGCAACGCCGCCCAGGTGACGATGGGATCGTCAAAAAGCTGTTTAGCGATATCCACGACCATCATCACGTGATCCCCCGTATCTACTTCGGGGTGGTGTTTGGGGGATTGAGGCATACCGAACAAGCCATCCAACTCGGGCAGTAATACTTTCAAAGCGCCACAGGCGCGAAGCACTCGGAAAAATTCACTGGGATGAGGCTCAGTTAATGCCCGAGACATCTCCTTCCAGACACGTTCCGCCGTTAACGCGACGAGCTCGCCTCGGTCGACGAGTGTTGTCATCAGCGACAAGGTCTCCGGATGGACGCGGAAACCCAATCCCACGTAGCGGGCGGCAAAGCGGGCAACCCGTAATACCCGCAATGGATCTTCGGCAAAAGCCTCGGATACATGCCTCAGGACTTTGTTTTCTAAATCCACTCTACCGCCATAGGGATCGACGTAGTGACCATCGAGCGTTTTCGCAATCGCGTTAATGGTTAGATCGCGACGAAACAAATCTTCTTCGAGCGTAATCTCCGGGCCAAAGTCACAAATAAAACCTGTGTGGCCCTTGCCGGACTTCCTTTCTTTACGGGCGAGCGCATATTCTTCCTTGCTTTGCGGATGTAAAAAACAGGGGAAGTCATTACCGATTTGCTGATAACCCTGATCAATGAGCATTTTTGGCGTTGCGCCAATGACTACCCAGTCGCGGTCGGTAACGGAGCGATTGAGTAATTCATCGCGAACAGCCCCTCCCACCAGATAAACTTCCAATGCTGTTAATCCCCTTTTTGCCGTTAAAAATGATTGCCGATTTCGTAAAAATAAGTGAGTTTATCGAGTCGATAACGGGCTGTGTAGCCGTACTGTAAATTCGTTCGGCACCTAAATTCTCCGTTAGATCTAAGTTCTCCGCTAGACCTAGACCGCTAGTTGCCAGTCGCGCCGACGGGAAAACTGTCGCGCTAAATAGTCCATCTGATCGGCGATGATATGACGATTAGCCAGATACAGATATTCAAAAGGATTGGGCTCAAACGGAACCGCCAGCAACTTGATACCCGCCTGCTCGGGGGTGCGATTACCCTTTGAGTGGTTGCAGCGCTTACATGCAGATACCACATTGCTCCAGTTATCCGTGCCTCCCTGGGCGCGAGGGACAATATGGTCGCGGGTTAACTCCTGAGAGCGGAAAAATCGACCACAATACAAACACAGATGGTTGTCGCGTCGAAATAACATGGTGTTGCTGAATGAACGTACTTTGACGCTTTGCCCATGGCCTTTGGTAGCAATCACCGGGGCGACTCCAATCACCGATCGCTGACCATAACGGTTGTAACCGCCGCGCATTAGCGATCCCTGGTCGCCAATTTCCCATAAAATTAATTGCTTACTGTAGAGAATGGTCGCCGTTTTGATAAATAACCAACGGGTTGGCATTCCAGACGCACTGAGTCGCAACACTTTTCGCATAAGGATTACTCATTTCTAACGGTAGTTCTATTTATTTACACAGGATCCAACTTGGCTACAAGCATTCAAACTGATATTTAAATAGACCGCTCTGTTGAACAACTCTCGGCTTTTGAGGACTCGTACGAACTTGTCGACTCACGATCTCACTTAGCCATGAGACAACAAATGACACGGTAACGCTAGCATCAGACAAATTCATAAAACTGCACTGTGCGCTAGAGAGCGAAATACTATAATTAGGAGATAATATATTTGTTTTTTACACTATTACATTAAAATTGTTACCAAACCGTCAATCATTGACTCAACAAGTCGATAGAATACAAGACTGACTATTGTCGGCGGGGAAATGGAGTGCCGGACAGTACTTCACTGCAAAGTTATCGGTAATACGTGTCGGATCGCTTCTATTTGTACAATTTTAGCTTGCCGCTTTAGACAAACCACTACCGATGAAATACGTTGCAATCCAACCCCGCAGAATATATCTTCTTCTCTGGCTTTTTCGATTTAACCCGTTCGATCAGCCCTCTACAGGTTGGGGGCTTCTCGCGAAACAGAGATGTCCTCAGCTAAAGGGAAAGCCTTAAACTTTTATTCACTTGATCTCTAAAAAATATGCCTACTGCCCACCACCCCGCTTTTGAATATCTTCGCAGTCAAACCTTGGATGCCTTAAACATTACGATTAGCGAGTTTAAACACCGTAAAACCGGGGCTCAACATATCCACATGCAGTCGGACAACGACGAGAATGTTTTCCTAGTCGCCTTTCGTACAGTCCCGCAAGACTCTACCGGGGTCGCTCACGTTCTTGAGCATACCGTTCTGTGTGGTAGCCAGAAATATCCGGTACGCGATCCCTTCTTTATGATGATTCGCCGATCTCTGAATACTTTTATGAATGCCTTTACCAGTTCTGATTGGACGGCCTATCCTTTTGCCAGCCAGAACCGAAAAGACTTTGATAATCTGCTCGATGTTTATCTGGATGCCGTGTTTTTTTCGCGCCTGGACCCACTGGATTTCAGTCAAGAGGGCCACCGTTTGGAGTTTGCTGAAACCAATAATCCAGAGAGCCCACTGGTGTACAAGGGAGTGGTATTCAATGAAATGAAAGGTGCCATGAGTTCCATCGATTCACAACTATGGCAAACCTTGAATAATTACCTCTATCCCACAAGTACTTACCACTACAACAGCGGTGGTGATCCGCGGAGCATTACCGATCTCAGCTACCAGGGGCTGAAGCAGTTCTATCAAAGTCACTATCACCCAAGCAACGCGATTTTCATGACTTTTGGCAACATCCCCGCTGAAGAGCATCAAAAAAAATTCGAAGCGCGCGCGCTGCAGCAGTTTGATCGGCTTGAAGAAACCATCGCTGTGACGCCGGAAAAACGCTATCTATCGCCAGTAAGGGTTGAAGAAGCCTACGCCTATCAATTGGAGGCTCACGAAGACAGCGATGCCGCTGAGAATAAAGCGCACGTGGTGATTGGTTGGTTAATGGGTCCCAGTACGGATCTAAAGTCTAATTTGGAAGCACATCTGCTATCGAGTTTGCTATTCGACAACAGCGCCTCACCACTCCAGCACTTGCTGGAAACCAGCGATCTAGGTGCCTCGCCCTCACCACTTTGCGGAATCGATAGCTCTCAGTACGAAATGCTATTTGTCTGCGGCCTGGCGGATACCAAAACGCAAAACACCTTGGCTATCGAAGCCGCTGTTTTGGAAACCCTGGAGAAAGTCGTGGAAGAGGGGCTACCGAAAGAACAGATCGAAGCCGCTTTCCATCAACTGGAACTACACCAGCGCGAGATTGGCGGCGACGGCTATCCCTACGGTTTGAAACTGATATTGAATGGCCTATCCCCAGCCGTACACCGCGGCGATGTGCTCGCTTTTTTAGATCTGGAGAATGCCCTGTTACAACTGCGACAAGACATACAGTCTGCAGATTACATTCCATCATTGATCAAAAAGCTATTGCTTGAAAATCAACACAGAGTCACCTTGACACTGCGTCCCGATGGGAACTACCAACAGCGGCAAATAATCGACGAAGCAGCCAATCTGGCGCGCATTAAACAAAATCTGAGCGAAGAAGAAAAACAGGCCATTATCGAACAAGCGGCCGCGTTAAAAGAACGCCAACAACAGCAGGACGACGACAGTATTCTTCCGCGAGTAACTCTCGAGGATATCCCCAAATCCCTCAAATATCCTGAGGGGGAACATCAGGCCTTTGGCGACTATCACTTGCATAGCTATGCTGCGGGGACTAATGGAATCAGCTACCAACAATTAGTGACTCCCCTTCCCGCCCTAGACGAGGATTTATTGGCCTTGGTGCCGTTTTACAGTCTCTGCCAGACCGAGGTTGGCCTAGGTGAAAAAGACTATCTGGCGGTGCAAAAATGGCAGTCGTCAGTGGTAGGTTCTATCGATAATTTCTTCACACTAAGTAACCACCCGGAGACGTCGGATAAGATATTCGCCTACACCACGCTGAGCGCCAAGGCACTCAATCGCCATCAGGGCGACATGTGCGAGCTCATGCGAGATACTTTTGAGCGCGCACGTTTTGACGAAAGCGCACGGCTGCTCGACCTGGCGACACAGACCCGTATAGCCCGCGAACAGAGTATTACGGCCAACGGCCATCTCTACGCCATGAAAGCCGCCGCCGCAAACTGTAGCTCTGCGGCGTATCTTTCCCACAAGCTGATGGGACTAGACAGTATCGAAACAATCAAAACCATCGAGCAAGCGATGAAAGCTGGCGACCACGGGCATCTCAAGAGTCAATTAGAGTGTATCCATCAGAGCCTCTACTCTGCGGATAAAACGTGGCTGGCGATTTGCGAAGACGCCCATATGAACGACCTTATCCAACGAATGACCGAAAACTGGCCATCTCAGCGGCTTGACTCGAAGACGGCTTCTATCTTTTCACCGGAGCGAGTAGTCAAAAGCACTGTTCAGCAGGCTTGGATTACCAACTCTCAAGTGCACTTCTGCGCTCGCGCCTATCCCACTGTGCCCATGAGTCATCCCGATGCAGCGGCATTGAGTGTTTTGGGCGGCGTACTACGCAATGGCTTTCTGCATCGAGCAATTCGCGAGCAGGGTGGCGCCTACGGTGGCGGCGCCAGTCAGGATAATGGCAGCGCCAGTTTTTGCTTCTACTCCTACCGAGATCCCCGGCTCACCGAAACCTTGAATGATTTTGATCGAGCAGTCGACTGGCTGTTTGAACAAACGGTCAGTGCACAAAGTATTGAAGAGTCGATTTTGGGAATTATTGGCTCTTTGGATAAACCCGGGTCGCCTGCTGGCGAGGCTAAGCGAGAATTTCATGCTGCGTTGACAGCTCGCAACCAGGAGAAACGTGAAAAATTTAGACAGGCGATCATTTCAGTGAGCACTTCAGATCTGGAGCGCGTTACAAGTACTTATTTACGCAGAGAAAAGGCATCTACTGCGGTGATAACCGGCAGCCATGGCTTGAAAGAATCCGAGAGCTTATCGTTAGAAATTAGACGCTTTTGATTCCTGGCAACTTGTGCGATTTGTATTTTCAGGCTCGTCAAGCTTCTAAAATTAGATGTCGAATTTTTGTGCACCTATATTTCATAAAATATACTTACAACTCAGTAATTTAACGCATTAAATACACTTGGCATGTCGCTACTTGTTTGCTATGTTCAACGCACAGTAAATTGCTGGCATACGCTAGCAATTAAAACCGAGCACTGTTGGTAGAATTGATGAACACAGCAATGCGTCGCTGGGAACCTGAGGTTAATGATCAGACACACGAGACGATTCCAGATAAAAAACAAAATTTCAAGCGAATTGTTGTAGTAGGTGCGGGTCCGGTTAGCATTCGCTTCATTAACGAGCTGGAGCGCCTTAACGTCAACTGCGATGTCAAGGTGTTTGGCAATGAACCCTACGAATTGTACAACCGCGCCCAATTAAGCAGCATATTGTCGCGGCAAAGTAACTATGCCGACATCCTTCAAACGCTGCCGGAACCCACCGAATATTTCCATGCCACTCTCCTGCATCGCCACGTTAGCGCCATCTTGCCAGTTACTAATCAGGTAAAAACCAGCGAAGGGGAATACTTCGACTACGATTATTTGGTCTTAGCTACTGGATCAAAGCCTAAGTTACCCCCAATTGAAGGAATCAATACCCACGGCGTTTATACCTTTCGTAATTTACACGACACGGAGTCTTTATTCGCCCGCAGCTTCCGATCGCGAAAAATGGTTATCGTGGGCGGCGGCTTGCTGGGCTTGGAAACTGCGCGGGCACTTAATCGACATCACACGGCAATAACCGTGCTACACAAGTCTGATCGTTTACTAAATCGCCAGTTGGATGCCAAAGGCTCAGCGTTACTGGAAGCGTACATTAATAGTCTGGGTATCGAGGTCATCACCAACACAGAAGTGAAAAAAGTGCTGGGAGAGGAACTGGTTACAGGTTTGGTGACAAATTACGGTAAGGTTATAGAATGCGATACGATTGTATTATGTACAGGCGTTAAACCGGAAGTCAGCATTGCGGAAGCCGCTGGGCTGAAGATCAGTTACGGCATCCAAGTAGACGACCACATGCGCACCAACCACGATAATATTTATGCAATCGGTGATTGTTGCGAACATCGAGGCGTTTACTACGGAATCATATCGGCTGGAATGGAGCAGGCCATCGTTCTCGCCGAGAACATGGCCGAAGGCTCGGAGAGTTATCAGGGTACAAATCCGGTAACAACCCTCAAAGTAGTTGGCCAATCGGTCTGTAGTATGGGAGAAATTGCCAATGTCTCCCCTCTTTCCAAGAGACGTTTCCTTTCGTTTTACAATCAAAAATCCGGTATTTATCGCAAACTGGTTATTAGCAAGGGGCACCTGGTCGGCGCCTCTGGTATTGGTGATTGGGATGAACATCTCCGAATACAGGAAATATTTGTAGAAAATCAATACCTTCCCCAGTGGAGACGCTACCTTTTTCGGTTGACCGGTCGGCTGTATTGGCATACCTCCGAGAGCCGAGTGCGGTCCTGGTCGGAAGCCGCCATAGTTTGTCAGTGCAGCCACGTTTCTCGAGGCGTGATTTCAGAAGCCATTGACGAGGGTTGTCAATCCGTTGAAACTATTGGCACTTCAACCTCCGCGGGAACTGTTTGTGGGTCTTGCAAGCCTCTATTGCAAAGTCTACTCGACGATAAGCCCGCGGCGGTGTACGGGATCTTGCGAATTTTCTTGCTCAGCACACTGGCATTTGTCGCCGCCGCACTGTTTGTATTGGTACCTGGCGTTGAACCGGCGGATTCTGTGCAGACCTTCTCTTACGAATTTCTTTGGACCGATAAATTCTGGAAACAAGTTTCTGGTTACTCCATCATCGGATTGATTGCCCTGGCTTTGACGGTATCATTGCGCAAGCGTTTGGGCCTGGAGTCTCTCGGCCAACTTTACCATTGGCGAATCCTGCACACAGCCTTTGGCCTTTTGGCTATCTTAGTGCTGGTGATACATACCGGGGCGCACCTGGGAGAAAATCTTAATCGCTGGTTAATGATTAATTTTTTAGTCGTCTCGGCCGCGGGTGCCCTAGCCGGCGTCTCTTATTCCTGGGCACTTAAAAACCATTCAGAAATCGCGCTAAGTTTGAGAAAAAGTTGGTTCTGGGTGCATTTACTCGTGACTTGGCCTCTGCCAGCATTGCTCATCATCCATATTCTGTCGGTTTATTTTTATTAGCCCACATCAAAAGTTAGTACTGATTTGTGAAAAAAATATTTCTCTGGAGTTTTTGGTCTTTAATCTCGCTAGGTATAGCAGGCTACTACATAAATATGATGTGGTTTGGAGAAGATGAAACCCCATTGTTAATTGGCGAAACAACCAGCGGCCACCATCAAATTGAAATGGCTTGCGAGAGTTGCCATACGACTCCCTTCGGTGGCCCTGAAGTGTTGCAGGATGCGTGTATGAATTGCCACGCTGAAGAACTAAAAATGGTCGACGACACCCACCCAGAGTCGAAGTTTGCCGATCCGCGCAATTTCGATTTATTGGAAGTCATTAATGCCCGCCACTGTATTACCTGCCACACCGAACATCAAAAAGAAAAAACGCTGAAAATGGGGGTAACACTACCTATTGATCAATGCTTTCATTGCCACAAAGATATTGGCAAAGAGCGGGAATCCCATAAAGATATGGCCTTCGATACCTGCGGCAGTGCCGGTTGCCATAACTTTCACGACAACCGCGCCCTGTACGAAGGATTTTTACTGCGGCACGCCAACGAGCCAGTTCTTAAAGAAATCGCAGCTATCCCCGCTAGGACGGCAGAGGCAAAATATCGGGAAGAAAACCCACAAGCTAGAGCACTCACTGCCGCCGATATCGATCTAACGTACATGACTAACTACGAGGGCAGTTTATCTGCCGATGTGGTTCACGGATGGGTAGGCAGCTCACACGCGCGCAATGGCGTTCAGTGCGTAGATTGTCATACTGAGAACAATGCCCCCGACGAGTGGATAGAGAAACCCGATCATAAATACTGCCAATCCTGTCATCAACCGCAAGTCAAAGGTTTTCTAGAAGGTAAGCACGGTATGCGTCTAGCGGATGCCGTCTCTAAACCGCTAGAGGCGATCAAACCACGGGAATCAGAACTGCCCTTTAAAGAAAAGTCTCTAGATATCGTTCACAGTTGCACGTCTTGTCACGGTTCTCACTCATTTAACACTCGCATAGCTGCTGTCAGTGCTTGCCTCGGATGCCATGATGACGAACACAGTCTGGCTTTCCTAGAGTCTCCACATGGAATATTATGGCAACAGGAAGTGTCGGGCACATTGCCTGAGAATACGGGAGTCAGTTGCGCAACCTGTCATATGCATAGAGAAATTCTAGATGATAAAGAAGGAGGGGTATTCGTGGTGCATAATCAAAACCTGACGCTTCGACCGAATGAAAAAATGATCCGTCCAGTATGTATGAACTGTCACGGTTTAGCATTTTCCATAGACTCCCTTGCCGACGAACGCTTAATCCGCAACAATTTCAATGGCCAGCCCGAAAAGCATATTCGCTCCATCGACATGGTGTTGGAACGCGATAAAAGCGACTGACTAAGGGCATTAAGTGGCGACGAGGTGGATTCAGATCTAATCGAGACAACTCTATTGGTTAGGTACTGTCACTTCCAAAAAGAAGATATACTCTCGGCAGTAAATAAATGGTATCGATACGAATAAGCAAAAAGGATGAAAAAAAATTTCGTTTTATTTTTTGTAGACAAGTCAAAAGAGGTAGTAACCATGAAAACTTTAATAAAGCCTATCATAGCCGTTGTATTAGTCAGTTTTTTTGGAGCACTAAGCGCGTGTAGTGGCAACGAGCAATCGGTAGGTATTGACCCTAAAGTACATACCGACGCTTTATTTGCGGTAATGAAAGCTGACCGCACTAATTACACCAAGCTCATTATTCAACGTCTTGGTCCCAATGGTGCCAATGTACTCACACCTACAGAAGAGTGGAAAGATCTACCTGACGGCGCACCTCTGCCTGCGCAGATGTTTCGCGCTGGAGCCGAAGCAGTACGAGATCTAAACGATACTTTCACCTATTCGCTTCAATCTGTATGGCCTATCAATAAAAACAACGCACCAAAAACAGAAATGGAAAAAGTGGGCTTGCAATACGTTATCGATAATCCCGGCGAAAATTTTTACGGTACAGAACAGCTGGGTGACACAAGCTTTTTTACTGCCGTATACCCAGATGTCGCCGTAGCTGCTCCCTGCGTTGACTGTCACAATGATCACAAAGACACACCGCGCACAGACTTTAAATTGGGCGATGTTATGGGTGGTGTGGTGATTCGCGTACCACTATAAAAATAGACAACAACCTGAGTTGTTAACGAGGCTCTTGCAAAAAATACTCTGAGATTTCAATAGCGTAGTTGAGATTTCAGGGCACTAAATATTCTTTATTTCTGAATCAGCAACAGGATCACGGAATGAGAAATAATAATGACCTGAGATGGCTCATAGCGGCAATCATTATCATATCAGTATTGTTTGTGCTGGGCTGCAGTACAAACAATACTGATATTAAAAAAGGCGAGGCCATTTACGTAAAAGCTTGTAAAGTTTGCCACGCCCAGGGAATCATTGGCGCTCCCGTCTTAGGTAATCAAGCTAACTGGCGAGACCGCAAGGGACAGGGGGTTGGTGTACTTGTCCAACACGCGGTTAACGGCTACGGCTTGATGCCCGCAAAAGGTGGAAAAACGGAGCTAACCGATCAGGAAATTCGCTACGTCGTTAAATACATGTTGTCTGCGCTAGAAGAAAGCTAACTAAAAAACACTCCCCCACTGTGACCGCCGAGTTTGGTTGGACATTCACAACTTCCCTCAGTAACCCTGATAAATCGACTTTTTGTTGATGCTTTCTTAAGGTATTCGCAGACAGTCGATATCTGCCTCATCCGTGACCATGCAAATAACAAAGTGTTTTTAAGTCAATCTCGACATATAGAGTTCCGCTGTTTGAAATGCCACCGATTTGCTAGACACCTCTCAGCCAGAGAAAATGGCTTAAAAAGAGGTGCCCATGAGCAGAAAACGATATCCAGAAGAATTAAAAATTGAAGCGGTCAAACAGGTGACCGATCGTGGATATAGCGTCGCAGATGTCGCAAGGCGACTCGATGTTACCACTCACAGTCTTTATGCCTGGATCAAAAAATAC
>JBLIHY010000018.1:0-27234 GCA_047634655.1 Cellvibrionaceae bacterium | reverse complement strand
ATGTTAAATGAGTTAAATTTTCAATTGCGGGAGAGTAAGGATTTAGTTGATGAGTTTCGAGAGGAAATAGACTCGATTACAAGTCAGTTGCCCAGGATAATTAGACGCCTTGAGGAAGCTAAGTTCGAATATCAGGAGCTAGAGGTAAGCGTTGACGCTAAAGACTCAATAATATCTGAAATTTCATCAGAGATGGGGTTTTGTAAAAGTCAAATATTAGCGCTAGAAGATCGTAGGGAGCACGTTAATAAAGTTGAATCGATGCGAATCGAAAAGGAAAAAATAAATCAACGTATACAGAATCTACAGGATAAGCTTGATCAAATAAATGCTCAGCAAGCGGACAGATATAATCTAGTCTATGACTCTATTGAAATAATCGCGGGCAATTTGTTGTCTCAAGATGGTAGTTATGAGCCTACTTTTGATGAGGTTGAAGAAGTTAGTTTCGACTTCTCTAAAGATAAAATGTTTGTTAATGGACGTAGTAAATTCTCTGCAAGCTCAATGGTTATTATGAAAAACAGTATTCGATTGGCTATATTTTTACATGCAGTTGAAGATAAGTATGCCCGATTACCGAATTTTTTGATTATGGATAACATTGAAGATAAAGGAATGGTTGATGAGCGGAGCCATAACTTTCAGCATCTAATTATCTCTGAATGTAAAAAACTAGAGAATAAGTATCAACTTATCTTCACAACCTCAATGATAGCCCCTGACCTAAATGGTTCTACTTTTTGCGTAGGTCCAATGTATGAAAAAGGTATGCATACGCTAGAGTTTTACAAAAAATGAGACTTGTCATTGGGGTGTCAAAAACACATAAAAATACGTGCCAGTCGGACAGTTTGTTCCGTGGCTCTTTTTTTTCTGGCCGCTACGCTAGCACAAACCGCCACTACACAAACTGCCGCTGCACTCTGCGTTAACGCTAAAGCGATTTTAGGTCAAAATCGGATAAATCGAGCGCATCCGCATCTTTGCTCTTGCCGGTGAAAAAGAAAAATACGGATTTTTTCTCAGTAAAGTAGATTCAGCTTTTAAGTGTGCAAAGCAGGTTGATTAAGGTAGCTTTTAAATTGAGTGCTCTTTGTACAACTTACCATCAAGGGTGGCGATGTGTTGGATAACGATGGCTCCGTTTGCGCTAACAAGCGGCACAAAACAAGTAACTCCGTTCCGGCGGCTTTAGCCGGGCGTTAAGCGTCTAATCGAGTTGTGATGAATAAAATAAACCCAAAGAAATTAATTAATAGTAAATGGACGGCGGTGACACCGACGAAGAAAGAAAAACATTTCTTAGTCTCTGAAATTGAGTTTAACGAAGAAGGTATAGTCGTTTCATGCTGTATTGAGGCGGTTATGTCAAAACGCTCTATTCCGATAAATTGGCATGATTTAAAAGATGAAAGTAGTTGGGTTCATGGCTGGAAATAACTTCAAGAATCGAGAAAATTTACCTAACATGTAGTAGCTCAAACTCGATCTGAAAGACAGTGTACGATTTGATTAGATTCTACTATTGAATCCTTTGGTAAAATTATCTTAACTGTTCAATGGCTAGTCAAGGGCGTGTGGCGTCCGTGGCGGATCTACCCTACAAATATCAATACATAATTTGAGAACTCAAAGTGAAAATAATTTTTGTAAAAAAAATTCTTGCCGATGGCTCCCCCTGCAAAAAATGTCTGGAAGTGCAAGAAAAAATGGAAGCCGCCGATCAATTAAAATTTATTGATGAAATTACCGTGATCAACGAGTCCGATCCAAACAGTGAAGGTATGCTGCTGGCCAAGAAATATAAGGTAAATCGCGCGCCTTTTTTTATTGTCGAGAAAGATAGCGGAGAAGTCGTTGTATACACCGTTTACTTTAAACTGGTTAAGGAAATCCTAAACCATCTCTAATAAACCACGAGCGAAGAAGTTCTGAGCTTATCGGTAAAACTCTGATCGATAATAATTGCATCGCCATAGGTCATCGCGTGCATCGCGCAGCGGTATACTGCTCACCGCTTAACACCTCCCCGGTATATCTTTTGATGACTGCTGGATCAAATAACCCTGTGCTAACCGTGTGCGTTAACTACGCTCAACACCGCAATGGAAATCAAACTCGCAATCTCGTTATTTGTTAATTTGGCGTATGCAATCCTCTCTATTTTTTGATGACTTTCAACAAGCTATACGATTTCTCTTAAGTGGAGATTCGGTGCTTTGGGAAATTATCGGACTATCGTTACGGGTTAGTCTGAGCGCTTTATTGCTAGCGTTACTAATAGGGCTTCCCATTGCCTTATTGATGACCGTTAGCCAGTTTCCCGGGCGGGCGCTGCTACGGATTTTGATCGACAGTCTGATGGCTTTCCCGCCTGTAGTGGTCGGACTAATCGTTTATCTACTGTTGAGTCGAAATGGGCCATTGGGAATATGGGGGCTGCTTTATACACCGACGGCGATGATTATCGCTCAAACACTGCTAATCACTCCCTTGGTTATTGCCCTCGCTCTGCCAATCTTCGAGAATCACTGGCGACATTTAGGGGAACAATTGTTCATGCTAGGTTATCGATCGACGCAGTGTTTTGGAATCCTCGTCCACGAATCGCGCAGTGGCTTGGCTACCGTCGCTTTGGCAGCTTTCGGCCGCGCCATCGCCGAAATTGGCGCCGTAATGGTCGTGGGTGGCAATATCGAACACCATACGCGAGTTATGACCACGGCCATTGCCACAGAGACTCGACAGGGAAACCTGGGCCTGGCGCTAGCACTGGGGTTAATCCTTATTTTGCTGGCGCTGGTCATCAATGCCCTCGTGCATTACTGTAAACCCAGCAATCGCTTATGAGCGACGCGCTGACCTACCTACCCCTTCGCTGCGAGCAACTGCAGATAGTATTGGCTGGGCGTATTGGTTTACAAGATATCAGCTTCGAGCTTCGCTCCCCGGGTATCACGGCGATCATGGGCCCCAACGGTTCTGGAAAGACTCTCCTGCTAAAGTCTTGCGCCGGGTTACTGCCTGCCTCTAAGGGAAGGGTTATCTGGCAGACGACGCCTAACCCGCCCATTATCACCTGGGTACCGCAATCCGCGGTTTTGTTAAATCGAAGTGTGATCGAAAATATTTATCGACTCTTGAAACACCAGGGTTCGCTCGAGGATAAGAAGATTCGCCTTCGACGTTGCGAGGAAGCGCTGGCCTGGGTGGGAATCGGTCATCTCAAGCAGCAAAATGCGCTAACGCTGTCCACTGGAGAGCGGCAGTTATTAGCGCTAGCTCGGGCCTGGGCACTATCTCCGAAAATCCTGCTTCTGGATGAACCCAGCGCTAATCTCGACCCTATGCGACAGACACAGATGAATAGCCTGATTCGGGCACTAAGCGAGCGCTGTAAAATTATTTTCTCTACCCACAGTGTTTCGCAGGCACGGGAATTGGCCACCGATGTTCTACTTCTGAAACAGGGCAGACTCCTAACCCATTGCAATGCCGCTACTTTTTTTGATTCTGAATATTCGAGGATGACTGACTCCTTGTGCCTAAGTTGATTGTCTTTAGGTTAAAGTTAACTGTTATCATTCTGTTTGCTCTGAGCATCTTGTTGCTGGCTTGCAATCAGAGAAATAGTATTTTGGTCGGCGCCAGTACAACCCTGGAAGATTCCGGATTGCTCCCCGAATTAATTCGGCGCTTCGAAAGCAAGCATGAAGTTCAGATCAAACCCGTGATCGCCGGCAGCGGACAGCTTCACGATTTAATACGCAGGGGAAACATTGACACCGCGATTACTCACGATCCCGCAGGGGAAGCGCGGCTGCTCAGAGACGGCATCATTCAATCGAAAATATTTTTAATGCGAAATGATTTCTTGATCGTCGGCCCAACAGATGACCCCGCGCAGGTGCGTTCGGTCATTTCACCAGTACAGGCTCTGGAAAAAATTCATCTTACTGGCGCGCTGTTTGTTTCTCGCGCCGACAACAGTGGGACTCATCAAGCAGAACAAAAGTGGTGGAAACTGGCGAAGATCATCCCGACGCCGGACAACTACTTGCAGACAGGGACCGGTATGGGAGCGACACTAGCGGTTGCCGCCGAGCGCGATGGCTACACCATTGTCGATCGCGGTTCCTGGCTAAATTTTCGCGACAAAAGGCATTTGCAGATTGTGTTTGAGGATGCTAAATCCCTGCCCAATATCTACAGCATTTTGTCGTTTAATAAAGAAAAAGCCGAACCTTGGGAAAGCTGGTTGCAAAGGGATACAACTCAGAAATTCATTCGAAATTATCGATTAAACAACGAAATCGTCTTTAGGCTGGAGCCATGAAAAAAAATACACCTTTAAGTATTGCTGTCTTAACCATTTCCGATACCCGAAGCAGAGAAGCAGACACATCTGGCGATCTGCTCGTGGATGCCTTGAAGACATCCAATCATCAGTTAACCGATCGCACCATGGTTAAAGATGATGTTTATCTCATTCGCGCACAAGTTTCTCAGTGGATTGCCAATCCACAAGTACAGGTAGTCATTACCACCGGAGGCACAGGGTTTTCAGGTCGCGACAGTACGCCGGAAGCTCTGCTGCCGTTATTTGATAAAACTATTGACGGTTTTGGAGAGCTATTTCGGCAGATTTCTTACGAGGAAATTGGCAGTTCAACTATACAGTCGCGCTGTGTGGGAGGGTTGGCGAATTATACGCTCATTTTCTGTTTGCCCGGCTCCAACAACGCCTGTAAAACCGGGTGGGAAAAAATTCTGCAAGAACAACTGAACAGCGAGCATAAACCCTGTAATTATGTAAACTTACTAAAACGCTGAGTGCGCATTGCACCGTTTTCTAAGAAAACCGATATTACCGCGAGCTTTCACACCGAAATAAATTTATGTTTTCCGTCGATCAAGCATTAGAAGCCATACTGTCGAACGCCGTTCTCTGTGAACGGATAGAAACGGTCTCCCTCGATGACACTCTCGGCCGAACGTTGGCGGAGAGTCAGGTTGCTGGAGTGGATGTCCCCCCTGCGGATAACAGTGCCATGGACGGTTATGCAATCCATACCGATGATCTCTCTTCCGCTGAACTCACAGACTTTGTCGTTCATCAGACCCTGCGCGCAGGTGTCGCTCCGCAGGCACATCGGGCGCGCACGGCAACGCGCATTTTTACGGGGGCCGAAATACCGCCTGGGGCCAATGCGGTTGTCATGCAGGAACGCTGCAGTGTCGAGGAAGATCGCGTCTCGATACCCTCGGCGGCTGCCCCACCCGGGAACAACATTCGCCCCAGAGGCCAGGATATCCAGACAGGCGATATCATTCTGCAACAGGGAACTTGCTTGCAAGCACAACATATCGGTCTGCTGGCATCTGTTGGCATTGCCAGCGTCAAGGTCTACAAGCCGCTGACAGTTGCCCTACTGTCCACCGGTAACGAGCTGGTTGAGCCCGGAGAGAATTTACAAACCGGAAAAATCTATAATTCCAATCGCTATTTATTAAAGAATTTACTGAAAGGGATGGGATTATTCGTTCAGGATCTGGGCATCATCATCGATGATCTCAGTATCACCGAGCAAGCTTTGAAGGAAGCATCAAAAGCAGACTGCATTATTTCTACCGGCGGGGTGTCGGTGGGAGAGGAAGATTATGTAAAGACGGCTTTAGAAAATTCGGGCGAATTAAATTTCTGGCGTATCGCTATGAAGCCGGGAAAACCACTGGCTTTTGGTCAGGTATACGGAACGTATTTTTTTGGTTTGCCAGGTAATCCCGTTTCATCGTTCGTTACCTTTCTTTTATTTGTAAGACCATTTTTGTTAACGATGCAGGGGCAAAAAAGTGTCTTACCAAAAGCTCAAACCGCGGTCGCTGCTTTCTCGAAAAAAGCTAACCCCAAGCGTCAAGAATATCTGCGGGTTACGCTCGAGGCAGGAAAAGCTTACTCCTATGGAAATCAAAGTTCTGGCGTTCTTTCCTCTGTTGTTGCTGCCGATGCCTTCGCTACTATTCCAGCGGGATCTGCGGTTACCGTAGGTGATCTCGTTGAGATCATTCCTTTCTCTGAATTATTCTGAATACTATCTGCTGAACAAGCAGATCGATTTATTTAATCGTCACACGATTTACTTCAAGGATCACTTGCCAGCAAGACAAAAAATACATCAAAATTTCGAATTTATTAATCTGGCAAGTTTTTGGCTTCCAGCCAGTAGCGATCCGGTTGGAATAAGCGATGTAATTTGGTAGTTGTGATCATTATCTATTGCGACAAGCACGAAGAGTTATTTACACATGAAACGTTCAACTAAAGCACTGGGGCTATCCGCATTTTTATTTCCTGGCAGTGGCCATTTGTATTTAGGATACTATATCCGTGGCCTAATTCTTTTAGTCATTGCCGCTATCGGATTGCTGATGTTTACCAGCGCCATGTTTGAAATTGTCTGGGCAATTGCCAGTGATATTGAAACGGGTAAAGCAACGATGGATGAAAAGTTGATTCAAATACTGATCGATAAATCTCTATCGATTTACGAACAGCCACAAATGAAGCTAGTCAAATGGCTGATAACCGCAACCTGGTTAATCGGTATTCTTGATACTTGGCGCGCAGTACGCCGGCAGGAGGCCGTTACAATTAAATAAATAATGAAATAGTTATCGGCTTGATAAGACGACAACCGTACGAACAACTATTTCTCTACCAACTTCTTTTGGGCCGCTACTTATCGTAGGTAAATTTAAGTAATTTTTTTAGATCATCCAGCAGATCCTGGCCACTGTGAACCGTACTGTAACGCATCATGGCAAAGCCTTCTTGATCGATTAGATAAAAGTAGTCATTAGCTGCTTCCGGTAATTGTGTTTCAGCCAACCAGTTTTCTAGATGAGTAATATTGGCGTGGAAAATCAGCGTTGCTGGATGTTGTTTTTTTAAACTTTCTAGACTTTCGGTATTAAACTCGTCCAGCAAAAGCAATATGCGCTCAACGCGATAAGCTTTCTCCGCAAGCCGAATATGTACTTGCCGAGAAACATACAAAAAATGCTGGCATTCACGATCGCACGCCTGTCTGACCGGCACCAGTATTCGCCACTTTTTGGTTGGCTCAGGATATACATCCTGTAATGCTCCAGAATTTTCATTCAAGGTTAGCATTTGTATCGGCACCGGTGGACTTAACAAAATACCTTTGTTAGTGGTGCTGGAGGGCATTCCCCAACCCGTTGTAAAAATCAGGTACGCCGCGATCATTGGCAACAAAACAACAGAGAGCACCAGAAAGCCGTAAAACCGGTTTCGTTTGATTGCTTGATTTTGGTGACTCATATGCGCTCTCTGATATTTACTTAGTATTCAATTGGCTTTTCGAATAGCCCAGATAAATAATGCTAATAAAGCCAGCGCCATGGAAAACCATTGCACAGCGTAGGCATAGTGCCTTTGTGGATTACTACTGACAATCTGCCAATTTGTTAGCAAGGCTCCAGGAGCGTCATCGTCCAGACGTAAAATCCAGGGGTACAACGGCTCACCCAAATGCTGACTGGCCTGGTGAGGATCCAGATGTAATACTCGCTTGGGCCAGGACAACGTTAAATCGCTCTTACTGTGCTTGATCCAAGCGTTACTCTCCATATCAACTAGATAACCACTCACTACTTGCTGATCTCCAGGCGTTTCTATTGCTGGCAACTTGCTGCGATCATTGCCCGCTGGTAGCCAACCGCGATTGACTAAAACACTCAGGTTTTGATCGCCAAAGGACATCAATACTTCATAACCTGCTCGCCCATTTCGCGAGCGGTTGTCCAACAGCCAATAGCGGTCGACATCGTAAACTCCACGCAATTTGATCCGGCGGTAAGTTAGCGCTTCCTCACCATCCAGCGATTCAATATCTATTGCCGATATTGAATTGAGATGGGTGTACTCAGATAAAATGCGCTGCTTTTCCTCTGCTCGCGATAACTGCCACTGGCCCAGAGTAAGCAAAAGTGGAAAAAGGATGATGAAGAACAGAATGAGCGGCCAGTGTTTTTTACAGTGGCGAAAGGTATCAATAAGCACGACTCAGAAAAATAGATAAGTATTGATGGTCAACTTTATTGTTAACACAGGCTGTGGTGTACACTGCACCGAATGACTCTTTATCAATGCAAGAACAATCGAATGAAGTAGGATTGTATCGTGTTACTAAAAATACTAGTGGTATTGTTATTTATCGGCGTGGTGGTCAGTCTAGCCAGCGGCTTAGTATTTTTACTAAAGGACATTAAGTCATCCAGAAAGCGCACGCTCTACGCGTTAGGTATTCGAATCACTCTGGCTTCATTACTTATGGTAGCGATTTTTTACGGGTTGATGACTGGACAATTAGGTAGCGGCGCGCCATGGGATAAAAAAATATCCAGCGACCGCTTCAAAACATTAGAAGAACAAAACCAGGCCAAATGAACTCTCGACCAACAGCACGACACGACTAACCCCATATATAAACAAACATAAATAAACCCAGCCAAACCACGTCGACAAAGTGCCAGTACCAAGTCGATGCCTCAAAACCAAAACAGTCACCATGCTTAAAGTGCCCTTTTAAAACAGAACGAAACCACATGACCAGTAGCATGAAAGTACCCAAGGTCACATGCAATCCATGGAAGCCCGTCAACATAAAAAACGTATTGCCGTAGACACCCGTGTTGATTTTTAAGTTCTCGTGATAAGCGTGAATGTATTCCTCTGCCTGTAGAAATATGAAGAAGATACCCAACAAAACCGTTACACCTAACCAGATATTAAAGCCTGTTTTACGATCATTCTTCAGCGCCGTATGCGCAAAATGAACGGTAAAACTCGATGTCAGCAAAACGACCGTGTTCCAGAAAGGTAGCCACGTCCAGATGGAATCTGCCGTGGTGATACTCATATTGATGCCGGGGCCCACTACTTCTGCTTTGGCACCCTTAGCCACCATATCCGGTGTTTGCATTAGCGGCCAGACTTCTTTAAAACCACTCCACAGAATTTCGTTGGTCGGGCTATCACCGCCCAACTCTGGTAGGGAAATCTGACGAATATAGAAAAGTGCACCGAAGAATGCCGCAAAAAACATCACCTCAGAGAAAATAAACCAACCCATCGCCCATACATAAGAGCGTTTGAGCTGGATGCTGTTGAGGCCCCTCGTGTTTTCACTGATAACGGTACTAAACCAGTTCCACAAGACGACGGACAGCAGCAGGAATCCTATAAAAAAGAAAGTGAGTTTGCCACCATTAAGCCAGGTGCCCAGGCCGAAAACGGTAAGAAAAAGACCCAGAGAAGCAAATATGGGTAATTTACTTTGTTCAGGTACGTAGTAAGAGCTCTCACTTGCCATAGATTTCTCCAGCGTATTTATCGTTGTATTAGTTGTGGCGCTGACAATAAGCTTATTGCTTTGGTAACTTTATAATTAACCCGTAATATTTAGCGGCTTAGCGCGGGAGCACACTGTCATTTTTTAGGATTCAAATTGATCAATGATGGTATCGCGAGATAATTAGCAAATTAATCGTTACACGCCCATCATATAAATATAAAAAACCACGGCAAACGTTAATTTACCGAACTCAACGCAAGCTCTTGCGAGGTAATCGATGTCAGATCTACATCGTTATTTGCTTCCTCAGCTTTTTCGGTAACATCGAAGAGTGTGTATGACAGAGTTATTGTCTTGAACTGTTTCGGTAAATCCTGATCCACAATAAAGCTCAAACCCAACTCCGCACTTTGGCCTGCATCCAATGGTTGCTGATTGAAGCAGAAGCACTCTGTCTTGTGAAAATACTGCGCGGCCTTGAAGGGAACGACACTAGGTACTGCCTGTGCAGTCATGTTCTTGCCAGTCGTGTTGCGAGCAAAGTACTGGATCATTGTCGGTTCACCGGGATGAACCCGTAGCGTATTTACGGTGGGTCGAAACTCCCAGGGCATATTTTCATTATTGGCTGCCAGGAACTGAATTTTTATGTACCTGGAATCATCGACACTCTGCTCACTGATACTGGAATACGGTCCATCAGTTTTACCATTAAGCCCAGTGACTTCACAAAACAAATTATATAACGGTGGCATAACGAAGACCGCAAAGCCAAACATTGCTATGGCTAATACACCCAGTTTCACACACAGCCACGGTGTTGAATTCGTTTGTAAAAAACTTTTCATTGGCACTAGGAACTGATCACTGTTTTTACCAAGAGCTTATCCATGAAATACTCAGCTTATCTTACATCCGGCGCAACGCTGAAGGTATGGTAGGGCGCTGGAGATGGAACGGTCCATTCCAAACCCTCGGGATTCTCCCAGACTTCATCCGTCGCTTTTTTACCGGCAACGATGGTGGAAATGACGTTGTACAACAAAAATAATTGCGCAGAGCCAAAGATGAAAGCGCCTACACTAGAAATCTGGTTAAAATCGGCAAAGAATAAATTGTAGTCAGGGACTCTACGCTGCATACCAGCCAGACCAACAAAGTGCATGGGAAAAAAGGTCAGGTTTAAACCAATAAAGCTCAGCCAGAACTGGGTTTTACCCATCGTCTCGTTATACATATTGCCGCACCACTTGGGTAACCAATAGTAAACGCCCGCAGTAATTGAAAAAATCGCACCGGGAACCAATACGTAGTGGAAATGTGCCACCACAAAGTAAGTATCGTGATACTGGAAATCAGCCGGGGCAATCGCCAGCATCAGACCGGAGAAACCGCCGATGGTAAACAGAATGACGAAAGCGATGGCAAATAGCATGGGTGTTTCAAAAGTCATGGAGCCACGAAACATGGTGGTTACCCAATTAAACACCTTCACTCCAGTTGGTACCGCAATTAGCATGGTGGCATACATAAAGAACAACTCACCGGCAATAGGCATACCTACAGTGAACATATGGTGAGCCCAAACAATAAAGCTTAAAAATGCGATAGAGCTCGTAGCGTAGACCATGGAGGAGTAACCAAACAGCGGCTTGCGGGCAAAAGTTGGAATAATTGCGCTGACAATACCGAAGGCGGGCAAGATCATTATGTAAACTTCTGGGTGACCAAAAAACCAGAAAACATGCTGAAATAAAACGGGGTCACCACCACCGGCGGCATCGAAGAAGCTGGTGCCAAAGTGGATATCCATCAGCATCATCGTGACCACACCAGCCAGAACCGGCATAACTGCGATCAACAGATAAGCCGTAATTAGCCAGGTCCAGACAAACAATGGCATTTTCATCAGGGTCATGCCCGGCGCGCGCATATTGAGGATGGTGGCTATAATGTTAATAGCGCCCATGATGGAACTAACGCCGAGAATATGAATAGCAAAAATAAAAAAAGTGACGCTCTCGGGAGCGTATTTCGTGGACAGTGGTGCGTAAAATGTCCAGCCGAAATTAGGGCCGCCACCTTCCATAAACAGGGTAGACACCATCATGGCAAAGCCGAATGGCAGGATCCAGAAACTCCAGTTATTCATGCGTGGCAGAGCCATGTCGGGAGCACCAATCATCATTGGTATCATCCAATTCGCCAGCCCTACAAATGCCGGCATCACCGCTCCAAATACCATGATTAAACCGTGCATGGTGGTCATCTGATTGAAGAACCCCGGCTCGACAATCTGTAATCCAGGCTCGAACAATTCCGCGCGAATTACCAGAGCGAACACCCCACCTAGTAAAAACATAGCAAAACTGAACCACAGATACATGGTACCGATGTCTTTATGATTGGTCGTAAACAACCAGCGACTGATGCCTTTAGCAGGACCGTGGGCCATAATTTTTCTCCCGTACCTTTGCTAATTAATTTTCTTGTTTGAATTTAAGGATATCAACGGGCTGTACCATATCGCCGACTTTATTGCCGAAGGCATTGCGTTGATAAGTGATTACAGCCGCGGTATCGACTTCCGACAGACTATCTCTGTAGGGAGCCATTGACGGATTATTGCGACTACCGTTAACGATGATGTCAATATGAGCCAATTGCGGTCCGTTGACAATTAAGCTCCCGGCGATGGAGCGGCCGATACCCCCTTCACCCTGAGCGCCGTGGCAAGCCACACAGGCTCTGCCGTAAACTTGCTCGCCGAGCGCCATTAACTCGTCCATTGAAAATATTTTGCCCGCCAGCGCTTTTACCTTTTCCTGTTGTTCGCGCCGACTAACCAGCCAAGTACTGTACTCTTCTTCCGGTACCGCCTTGACGACAATCGGCATGAAACCGTGGTCCTGACCACAAAGCTCGCTGCAAACTCCACGATAGGTCCCGGGTTCTTCGATATAAGCCCAGGACTCGTTAATGTAGCCGGGAATGGCATCGCGTTTAACCGCCAGATCGGGGACCCACCACGAGTGAATCACATCATTTGACGTCACCAAAAATCGAATTTTCTTGTTGGTTGGAACAACGAGTGGTTCATCTACCTCTAGTAGATAATTTTCGCCCTTGGGCGCCAGATTGCGAATTTGATCTTCGGGGGTACTTAGACGACTGAAAAAATTCACCCCCTGATCCAGGTATTCATAGCCCCAGTACCACCGGTAGCCGGTGACCACCACATCGATATCGGCTTCTTCACTATCGTAAATCCTAATTAATGAACTCGTAGCGGGTACGGCCATGGCAATCAAGATGAAAAAGGGGACGATGGTCCAAATGAACTCCAGTGCCGTGTTGTCGTGAAAATTAGAGGCTTTGGCGCCGTTGGACTTACGGTGAACAATCATCGAATAAAACATGACGCCAAAAACCACAACGCCGATAGCCACACAAATCCAGAAGATAGTCATGTGTAAACCGTAAACGTCGGCACTGACTGGAGTGACTCCTCGGGTCATATTTATAGCAGATCGACCTTCATCGCCCGAGTATGCCAAGAGTCGTTGACTGAGCACCACCACAAAGGCCGAGCTTACCCAGCAGATGGCGGTTAAATAGATTCTTTTATACATTGTGCAAAGATCTCCGTTAATCATTATTATTGCGGCGCAGGGCTTAATAAAGAGCTTTAGCAGTCGGTTTAAACAACCCAAAATGATTTGAACTAAGAATTTTTGTAAATTATTGATCCGAAGTATAAAGAAAGACGTAAGCCGGGTGAAGAGTAAAAATCAAAGATAAATCTGGCGACAGCATATTATTACAATTGTCGAGTAGCCACAGGCGCAGAATGCCTCAAGTGGCTGGCATGAACAGTGAGCAACAGGCGAGCCTACAAAATGCCAGATTGAAGGCCTACAATGCTCCACTGCAATCGACACCAGGCCTCAGGCACCAAGAAGTGTCAATGCTGACATTAGCTTTCAAACCATCCTACAGCGAATCACTGAGAACCATTTTGGTTGAAGAGCCATTTTGATTGGATACAGGCTTAACGAACTGAGAGTATCAGCAAGTTCTAGCGAACTTCGCCGGATCCTACTTAAATTTCCGGTAAAATTGATGTATCTTAATCAATGAAAATTTACTTTTCATGTCCATGTCTCCGTGTGTTAGCCTCGCTCGATATTAGCGCTCGAATCAGGCTAACGCTAAGGGTCTGCCCCTTTGAGTTTTTTCTTTATCCAACACTCACGTCAACTTAAACTAACAAAAGGATACCGATGTATGAGTTTTTCACTTCCACCGCTCCCCTATGAGAAAAATGCTCTAGAACCCCATATTTCCTCGGAAACCCTAGATTACCACTATGGCAAACACCACCAAACTTACGTAACCAAATTGAATGGTTTGGTTTCTGGTTCAGACATGGAAGGCAAAAGTTTGGAAGAAGTTATAAAGAATTCAGATGGCGGCATGTTTAACAACGCTGCCCAGGTTTGGAACCACACCTTTTACTGGAACTGTCTGAGCGCAGATGGTGGTAGAGAACCACAAGGCGACTTGGCAACAGCGATCAACGCCAAATGGGGAAGTTACGAAAAATTTGTCGAAGAATTCTCCAACAGTGCTATCAACAACTTTGGTTCCGGCTGGACCTGGTTGGCCAAAAGTTCAACAGGCGAACTGGAAATCGTTAATACCAGCAACGCGGGCTGCCCTCTGACAATGGAAGGCGTAACGCCAATTCTAACTTGCGATGTCTGGGAACACGCCTATTACATCGACTACCGCAACGCCCGTCCGAAGTACCTCGAGGCCTTTTGGAAGCTTGTGAACTGGGACTTTGCCTCCGCTCAGTACGCCTAACCAAAAGCTAAATCCCATAAGCGAAAATAAACATAACAAGTCGGCAAGGGTTTTATGCGGCTCGACAACTCGTTCAAGCACTCAGACTGCCGCGGACGAGTTGTTGAACCTTAGTAAAACCCACTGACTCGCGCAAGCAAGCTAATTAAGCAATTTTTAGATTAGCGTACTGCACCACTAGCCACTTACTCCCTTCCCGATCAAAATTCACCTGTACCCGCGCAGCGGGACCACTCCCTTCAAAATGAGTAATGACACCTTCGCCAAACATCTTGTGATTAACGCGCTGGCCCAGATACAACTTCTGCCGGTCATCGGTTACTGATGTTTGCCGAAGGCTACCCTGCTGTCGATAATTGGTGGGCCGCCTGATTTCTGTTTTGAGACGGGTCTCGTAGAGACATTCGGACGGGATTTCCTTGACGAAACGAGACACTTTATTAAAAGTCTCGGTGCCGTGAAGACGACGTGTTTCCGCATAACTGATGGTTAACTTCCGCATCGCCCGAGTAATTCCCACGTAGCACAAACGGCGTTCTTCCTCCAAACGCTGAGGGTCGTCGATAGACATCTTGTGGGGGAATAGATTTTCTTCCAGGCCCGCGATAAAAACACAGGGAAATTCCAAACCCTTAGCCGAGTGTAAAGTCATCAGCTGCACCGCATCCTCAAATTCATCGGCCTGAGCATCACCCGCGTCCAGGGACGCATTATCCAAAAACTGTTCGAGTGGCGGGCTGCTTTGTTGGGCGTCTGAATCCGGCACCGCAGTAGTCTCTGCGGCGTCAAAAGTCTGACAGGCGTTGATAAATTCTTCCAGATTTTCCACACGAGACTGTGCTTTCTCGCCCCGCTCGTTGAGGTGAAAATCCATTAATCCACTGTCCTGAATAACCATTTCAGCCTGCTGTTTTAAGGGTTTTTCGGCAGTTTTTTCAGCGAGCTTAGTGATCAAATTCAGAAAAACCAAAACAGCGTTACTGGCTCTGGACGATAATTGCTTTGATGCTGATATTGTTTGTGCCGCTTGCCACAGTGAGCAACCCTGATCGCGAGCAACTGAGCGAATCTGATCGACCGTTTTGCCGCCAATACCGCGAGGAGGAATATTTACAATGCGTTCAAATGAAGTGTCGTCGTTGCGATTGAGCAACAGCCGCAAGTAGGCAAGCACATTTTTTATTTCAAGGCGATCGTAAAAACGTTGGCCACCATAAATACGGTAGGCAACATTCTCTCGAAGTAAAGCTTCTTCAAGTACCCGAGATTGCGCATTGGAACGATATAAAATCGCACAATCATCGTGGCGACCACCCTCTTTCAACCAGGTCTCGATACAGCCGACGATAAAGCGCGCCTCATCGTGTTCGTTGAAAGCCGCGTAAAGTTGGACGGGTTCACCGTCTTTACCTTCAGTCCACAGGCGTTTGCCCAAGCGACCCTGATTATTTTCAATAACGCCGTTGGCCGCTTTCAGAATTAAAGCACTCGAACGGTAATTTTGTTCCAGACGAATAACCTGAGCTTGGGGGAAATCTTCTTCAAAGCGCTGAATATTCTCAATTTTGGCACCGCGCCAACCGTAAATGGATTGGTCGTCATCTCCCACCGCAGTTACTTGTGCCTGATTGCCTGACAGTACGCGCAACCAAGCGTATTGAATCGTATTAGTATCTTGAAATTCATCGACTAGAATAAAGGGAAAGCGCCGCTGGTAGTGATCAAGCACCTCGCTATTATTCAGGAATAGCTCATGCGCTCTCAACAATAACTCGCCAAAATCAACGAGTCCAGCCTGTTGACAAGCGCTGTCGTAAGCCTTGTAAATACTTAGCATGGTGGCCTCGTGGGGGTCGGCGCTGGCTTGGATATATTGTGGACGCAGACCCTCGTCTTTTTGCGCGTTGATATACCACTGCGCCTGACGCCGCGGCCAGCGGTTTTCATCGAGCTGTAAATCTTGACAGACTCGCTTAACCAGCCGCAGTTGATCGTCGCTGTCGAGAATCTGGAAATTTTGTGGAAGCTTCGCTTCGCGCCAATGAGCCTTTAATAAACGGTGGGCAATGCCGTGAAAAGTGCCCACCCACATGCCAGAGGGCTTGGTCGAAAATTGATCATTGAGCAAGGTTTCCAGACGCGCTCGCATTTCTCGAGCGGCCTTGTTAGTAAACGTTACCGCTAACACCGAGTAAGGAGAAATCTTCTCCATTTGAATTAACCAGGCAATGCGGTGGACGAGGACGCGGGTTTTACCGCTGCCTGCGCCAGCCAAAATTAACTGGTTAATCGCTGGAGCGGTAACAGCCTCGCGTTGAGCATCGTTAAGATCGTTGAGAATTAAACTAATATCCATTTGGGCATTATTTCATCTGGCAGGGAAGTGGGCCGCAAAAATTTGGGAAAATCTTGGAAATAGTAATTTTTGCGAATAAAAGAGGGCTGCTAATGTTAACAGGCGGATTTTTAAACTGATTCTTTGACTTTAGGGAATCGAAATAATCGCCTTACATAAGCAAAGGTGTGCAAAGTCATCCATACAGATACAAAATATGGAAGCAGGCATGAATTCAAACGCCATAGAAACCAAGACTTGGACGAACATTTTTGCCTGATTTCAGTTGGAGATATGTATTTCCATTAGGGGCGATGCAGATCGCACGGGAAGTGTTTACAGCCTATTTAAAAGCTCAAGATATTCTTTATCGCTGTCTAAATTGTGAAATCTTAACGTATTTTTACTATTGAACACTCTGATTAACTCATCTATGAATTGATCAGAGGTTCCTATTGTCTTGGCAGTGAACCGGCATTAGGTAAAGCGGATTCTTTTAAGATTTCGAGGTCTTGTACTCGATTAAGGTATTTTTTTTGCCTAACAATCGGTTGCCCAGGAAACGCAAGCCGCCTAACAACTCTGCAAACTTACAGGCAATCATAGTCCATGATTTCACAAAAGCCAGTTGACTAGGGATGCCTTGCTTAGTCGCACCCAAATATAGACGAAAGATTTGCAGGGGATAGACCGCTAAACTTAACCAACCCCATCGGGGGGAAATAATGATTAACAACAGGATCAGTAGCGGGACGGCCAGTGCCCATAGCAAGATGCGGCAAACGTCGCGTACATAGTATCTCTCTGGTTCTCGCCCGTAACGCCAAGCGGCTTCAAATGCGGCATGGCCATAGCGTTTGGCGCGTCGCCACCACTGGGGGAAATGATGTAAATCCGCATCGTGCAGCGTCATCTCCTCGTCGATCCGCTGAATCTTCCAATCCGATTGACGCAGGCGATAACACAGCTCTGGCTCCTCGCCCGCAATAATTGTGTCGTCAAATCCACCGACGGCGACAAACTGATCACGGCGATATAATGCATCGCCGCCACAGGCGAGCGCCTCTCCGACGGGCGTATTCCACTCGTCATCTATCAATGCATTGTAAAGCGATGCCTCGGGATAAAGCTCTCGTCGTCGACCACAAACCACGGCAAACGACTTATCTTTTTCGAGAAATTCGATTGCGCTGCTGAGCCACTGGGGCTGCAATTGACAGTCGCCATCCAGAAACTGAATAAATTGTATCTCTGGATAAGTTTCCAATAATTTTTTCGCACCGGAATTACGCGCTCGCGCTGCCGTAAAGGGAATTGAAGTATCCAATTCGATGACGCCAACACCAATTTGGTGAGCGTATTCAACACTGCCATCGGTGGAACCTGAATCCACATAAATGATTGGTGACTGGGGTGCCGCCGCGTGTAAAGATTGTAGGCAATCTTTTAAGCGTTCTCCTTCATTGCGAGCAATGGCAACAATACCTATGGTATCTGTTAACAGTGATTGGGTATTCATAATGCTGAGGCTCGAACAGTTTTATTAAGCATGGACTAAAAAGGCCCTTGCACGAGTGATCTCTTGTGTTGATGCGACATTAAAATCACAGGCAGCCAATAATCATCTGCTTGGTTTTACTCAATTTTGTTGACCATTTTTAATAGCTTGATCGAACTCACTATATAAACCACTGGCGATAGTGTTGATATTATGCTGATTCTCGATACGCTCCCTGCCCACCTTGCCTTTCTCGAGCAGCTCAGCGGGGCTGGCGTTTAAAACATCTCTGATAGCATTTTCCAAAGCGGGTTCTGATCCAGCGGGAATGATCCAACCGCACTGTTCATCGACTAACTCGGGGATACCGGCAATATAAGTTGCAATGACGGGTGTTTCCAGGGCAAGTGCTTCCATGAAAACCACCGGAAGTCCCTCTGCGGAACTAGGTAATATGAGCGCTCTACTGGTTTGTATCAGCTCGCGTACTTTTTGATTATCTGCCCAGCCATTTAGAACGACCTGTGCTGATATTCCAAAGTCATTAATTTTTCTTTCCATCTCGTCGCGAATATCGCCATCGCCGACAAAAATAACTTTAAGATTTGGAAATTCTTCGTGTAAGGAGGCAATTGCTTTTAGAATTAGCATTTGTGCCTTTTGTTGACAAAGTCTACCAACACAAACCAGCGTTTGATTATCTTCAGCTATTGAATCTTTGCTCGGATTAAATTCATCTATATCGATACCACAGCGAACAATTTTAATTTTATCCCAATAAGAATAATCACTAAATCTGATTAATTGAGATTTGCAAAAATGGGAGATGGCCACGACAAAAGCGGCATGTTTAATTTTAGTATCAATACTTGAAAGTCTAAGCTCATCTAATTCGTCGGGGCCGTGAACAGTAAAACTGTAACTGCAGCCTCCCATAACGTGGGCGAGCATGGCAACCGTTGTAGCGTTTGTCGAAAAGTGAACATGGATGTGATTTATATTTTCGGCTTGCGTTCTTTGCCGAAGATAGGCCGCCTGTAAAAAGTAAGCTATATGATGGATAGTCATACTTTTAGCGTTTCTATTTAGTCGATAGCATAATTTCAGGCCGCGATAAAACCCCGCAGCGTTTGAAATGAGCTCTTTCGATATTGCGACTAGCAAGCCTAAAATATTGCCGGATAACAAATACTCTGTGAGCTTTTGCTCCGCAACATCTTGCGGATCTACCAAGCGGTTAGGCCACTTTCGAACAGCATAACGTTTAATGGTTAAGCCTAATTTCTCTAGGGCGTGAATTTCGCGCCTTATAAAAGTAGCGCTAGGTACCGGGTAGGTATTCATTAGGTAGGCAATTTTCATAATTTTGGACTATGTGAATTATTTTTTATTGAATTTGTAGTTTTGATAATGCCAAGAAACCCCCGGATGGAATGACATTGCTTGTCTTCCCGTCTTTGTTTACCTCAACATAATTGCGGCAAAAGTATAAACGCACTTATCCCCTGAGACAAGGATACTCTAGTCTGCGCTCAGAGCCGAAGTTATAGCCATGTTTGTCGTAAATTAACGAGGAATCATCGATATTTGGCTGTTTTTCTCTTTAGTGCCCTTTCCTAATACTCTTTCTTATCTGCTCTCAAATTCACGGTTCATGATTCCCAGACAGAAACCTTCGAATTACCGCAGATTTCAAGTCAAATACAACTGTAGTCTTGGTGGCTGTCCATGTAGAAATCTCCGTTATTTTGGTTTGCTTCAGAGATCTGAAGGGATCAAAGAACCTGATCCACCGCGAGAAATAGCGCTCTCGCCTTATTCATCGTTTCCTTCCACTCCAATGCCGGCACCGAATCGGCAACGACACCGGCCCCCGCTTGAACATAAATTTTTCCACCTTTAATAACAGCGGTACGAATGGCAATAGCGGTATCCATATTGCCGTTCCAGGCCAGATAGCCCACAGCGCCCCCATAAATACCGCGTTTTTCAGTCTCCAGTTCATCGATAATTTCCATCGCTCGAATCTTCGGCGCACCGGATAGTGTTCCGGCGGGCAAGGCGGCTCGGAGTACGTCCATAGCACCCAGACCTTGCAGCAACTGACCGGTCACATTAGAGGTAATGTGCATCACATGAGAGTAACGCTCGACAATCATTTTTTCAGTAAGCTCGACGGAGCCTACCCTGGCGACTCGGCCCACGTCATTGCGGCCCAGATCAATCAGCATTAAGTGCTCGGCAATTTCTTTGGGATCATTGACTAAATCTTTTTCGAGAGCCTTATCTTCCTGCTCGTTATGACCGCGTCGACGAGTACCGGCAATCGGTCTCACCACGACTTGATCACCCTCCAGACGAGCCAGTATCTCAGGGCTGGAACCAACGACTTGGTGATCGTCCAAATCGACAAAATACATGTAAGGAGATGGGTTGAGACTGCGTAGAGCGCGGTAAAGGTTGATAGGCTGCGCATCGAAATCCATGGATAGGCGCTGGGAAAGCACAACCTGCATGGCATCGCCAGACAAAATATAGTCTTTGATTTTATCGACCGATTCGCTGAACTTTGCTTCACCCACGTTAGATTGAAAACGCTGCTCGGCACCGTCTGCTAACTCCACCCCTAAATTCATAGGTGGCAGCGGCGGCGATAGGCCGCTCAATTGCTGAGAGAGTTGCTGTAGACGCGTATTAGCTCGCTCATAGGCCCGTGGAATTTCGGGATTAGCCATAATCACAATATTTAACTTGCCCGCCAGATTGTCAAAAATTAGTACCTCGTCGGAGACCATCAGCAGGATATCTGGCGTGCCAATAATATCTTTGGGCTTCGTAGATTTGAGCCTTGGCTCCACGTAACGTACACAATCATAGGCAAAATAGCCGACCAGCCCTCCGTGGAAACGGGGCAGTTGCTCCAACTCGGGGGCCCTGTAACGAGCTTTAAATGTTTCGACGAAAGCGAGAGGGTCTTCGCAAACCCGTTTTTCTACAATTTCGCCATCGACTTCCACCAAAATCTGGTCGTCGTAGACCTTTAAAACGGTTTTGGCTGGCAAGCCCAGAATGGAGTAACGGCCCCACTTTTCACCGCCCTGAACGGACTCAAATAAATAGGAATAAGGACCATTTGCGAGCTTCAGGTAGCTCGAAAGCGGAGTGTCCAGATCAGCTAATATCTCTCTCGTGACCGGGATACGATTGTAGCCTTGACGGGCTAATTGGGAAAATTGTTCGGGGGTCATGATCTATGTGCTGAATAATTAAGTTTATGTGAAACACCGACGTCGGGTGATGGCCAGCAAGAGTCGGTATCACCCGCATCGCGAGAAAAAAGTATTATTGCCAATATTCAGTAACAAGATCATTCGATGTGAAATAGTTTGTTGAGAAATGAACAGCAATCCGGCAGACGCTCGACCGATGGCTTTATATGAACAAGATTCGGGAGTCTTTGTTCAACCCAGACGGTAGAAAAAGCTACGCTTTGTTAGGATAAAAAGTATCCATTAACTGAGAAAAGTTTGCAATGACTCTATCTGGCCCGTCAGCCGTTACCGGTCGACCGTGATTATAGCCGTAACTTACGGCTATAATAGGAACACCCGCAGCCTGAGCCGCTTGGATATCGTTGACCGAATCCCCGACCATCAAAGTGTCATCCGCAGAATAGTCCAGAGCCTGCATACAGTGAATAAGTGGTAGCGGATGCGGCTTTTTTTCCGGTAAATCATCGCCACCGATTATGTACTGAAAATACGCTGCTATTTTCAAATGCTCGAGTATGGGAGCAACAAACCGTCTCGGTTTATTAGTGACAATGCCCATCGCCACCGAACGCCGTTGCAAAACGCTTAGCGTCTCCTCGACATTGGGATAGAGACAAGTTTCCTGCGCGCAATGGCGTTCGTAGTATTCGAGGAAGTGATCGAGAGCCGTTGATTGCAATTCGTCTTCAACGCCAGCGTGAGCCAACACACGCGCTATCAGCATTGCCGCGCCGTTACCGACCCAGGTGCGGACGCGACTTTCACCCGCCTCGGGCAACCCCAAGTTACGCAGAGTCGCATCTACTGCGGCCGATAGATCGGGAACGCTATCGATCAAGGTGCCATCCAGATCAAAAAGAATAAGTTTGGGGGGCTTGATCAAAAAGGCGTCACCGAGCTGAGAAAATAATCAGGAGGAAACCGTCGACAATTGTCGACGCATAGCGGCTATGGCTGACGCATAATCTTTCTGATTGAAAATAGCGGATCCAGCCACAAAAGTATCGGCGCCAGCCTTAGCAATTTCAGCGATATTATCTACGTTAACGCCGCCGTCAATTTCCAGGCGAGTGTCGAGACCCAGATCATCAATGGCCAGCCTCGATTGGCGAAGTTTATTCAAAACATAGGGAATAAACTTTTGACCGCCAAAGCCGGGATTGACCGACATCAGTAACAGCATATCCAGCTGCGGCAGTACCGTTTGAATGAGCGACAGCGGGGTCGCAGGATTTAAAACCAGACCCGCCCGACAGCCTTTTTGTTTGATTAGTTGCAGTGAGCGATCCACATGGCGGGAGGCTTCGGGATGAAAAGTAATGTAGCTGGCGCCAGCGTCGGCGAACATTGAAATGAGGTCGTCGACGGGATCGACCATGAGATGCACATCGATCTCGGCGGTAATGCCATATTTGCGCAGGGCGCTGCAAACCATCGGACCGACGGTAAGGTTAGGCACGTAGTGGTTGTCCATGACATCGAGATGCACGATGTCGGCACCTGCTGCTAGGACTTTTTCAACATCTTCTCCCAAGCGGGCGAAATCGGCGGAGAGAATAGAAGGGGCAATTTTGAAATTCTGCATGGGTTAGGCTGCCTAGAATCGACGTGGGCGCATTGTACTTTACCTACGGATGACACGCTATCCGATGGTCGCTGCTTAGCCGGCGAGCAAAATACTTCGTCTATATTTGAGCTATTGAGTGATCTAAGAGCACTCAAAGATGCTCCTAAATTGTTGGAGATGTTCTACCGGTAGCATCGAATTCCCTAGTAAATCAATCCGCCGATTCAAGAGCTACCGGATTCATTAGATTCCAGTTGCTCAATTTTCTCTCTCAACTTTTCGGCCTCGGCGGTTATCGTAGAGTAGCCTTTAATATCGCCATTGCGTTGAAGATGCATACCCTCTTCCAGAAGCTTTTCATACTCTTTTTGCAACTTATCTTTTGGGTTTGACTTAAAAAGACCGAACATAATAGATCCTATTGGTTGAATTAGATGAGTGGGTTAGCGCCCTGGCAATCAGCCGTTTTGCACTGCCACCAGTTCTTCGTAGTGTTTTTGTGTGACTTCGCCAGAATTGGGATCTGGAGGCGTCCAGCCCTGCAGATTATCTTGCACCAGTTGCGAAAGTAACGCGATGTGGTCCTCTTCCGCATTCAATGCCGGGATATAGTGATATTCTCCGCCACCCGCTTCCATAAAGTACTCGCGATTTTCCTCGTCGATTTCCTCGATGGTCTCCAAACAATCCGAGGAAAATCCCGGACAGATAATTTGTACACTTTTCACGCCCTGTTGCGGCAGCGACTTCAAGGTCTCATCTGTGTAGGGCCGGAGCCACTCCTCGCGGCCAAAACGCGACTGAAAAGTAGTCATATAATTTGCTTTTTCAAGGCCGAGTTTTTCAGCCACTAGCCGACTTGTCTTGTGGCACTCGCAGTGGTACGGATCGCCGTTATGTAGATAACGCAAGGGAATACCGTGGTAAGAGAAAATCAGCCGATCCGCCGTGCCATGTTGATCCCGGAAGGTTTGAATGCGCTTTGCCAAGGTGTCAATATAGAGAGGGTAATCGTGATAATGACTGATAAATCGCAAATCGGGAAGCCAGCGCTGTTGCATAAAATGCTTTGCCACGGCATCGAAGGTGGAGGCGGTGGTAGCTGCCGAATATTGCGGGTACAAGGGTAGCACCAGTAGCTGACGCACTCCCTGTTTTTGTAAAGCCTCTAATTTAGCGCTCATCGATGGCTGGCCGTAGCGCATAGCGAAGTCGACCACCACACCATCCCCTAGGGACTCAACCTCATTCAAGGCTTTTCGCAAGGCGGCCGCTTGCGCTTCTGTATGGACCAATAGCGGCGAGCCTCGATCGGTCCATACGCTCTTGTAAGCAGCGGCTGAGCGGCGGGGGCGAATTCGCAAAATAATGCCGTGGAGAATACACTTCCAAAGAATTCTGGGGAATTCAACGACTCTGGGATCGGACAGAAACTCCGCCAGGTATTTGCGTAGCGCGGGTGCCGTCGGCGCATCCGGTGTGCCCAGATTGGTAATCAGCACCCCGATTTTGCCGGACTGACGGTGAGAGAAATCTTTGAACCCTCGATAAGGCATGTAGGCAACCAGGAATTTATTTAATGCCGCATTCTACGCCATAAAACACTAACGGGTTTAACCAATGCTAAACACAGAAAAAGACTACTGCCCCTATTGCGGAGAGCTCATTGAGTTATTGATCGATCTCTCACAATCAAATCAGGAATACATTGAAGACTGTAGTGTCTGTTGCCGGCCGATTATCGTGCACGTTCACATGGATGAATTTACAGATGCCCTGAGCATTGGCCTTTCCACGGAGGACGAATAAAAGAGCTTAGGCAACGAAAGGCTTTACTTCCGCGACTGACTCAGGATAGATATAAGCATCTAAAGTAACGAGCGCTCCAAGAGTGCGTCCGGTGAAGAGAAGGACAACTGACATTTGCCTCACTTCAGATCTCTCGCGCAGCGGAAGCCAATATAAACCACCGCCATATCGCGCGGTTTCGAGACTTTATTGTCTCGCCGCATCTGACCGGCCCCATACCACCATGAGCCACCGCGAGTGCCTTGCTGACTACCTCCGCCTGTATTGACCCACTCCCAGACATTGGCACCCATATCGTAAAGACCGTTAACGCCAGCTCGTGTCGTACTCACCTTCGCGTGGCCGCGCCCGCATTCGAGGACAGCGGAATGATCAATCGCTGGTGTCGCTCCGCAATCGGCAAGACAGTTGGCACCTTTTGGGCTCTCTCCTGTCGGATAGGGATAACTGCGACCAGATTCAGAGGAAGTCGGCGGAGATAAGCGCCTCTCCGTATATGCGGCCTCCGCCCACTCTTGATTACTCGGTAAGCGCTTGCCGGTCCAGCGGCAGTAGGCTTGCGCCTTATCGAACGTAAGGTGTACGGCGGGTTCGTCATCCTGAGCGGGCGATGCTAAAAGGGCGATTGATGGCAATACCGATGGAAACTGGGGAAATAATAGCGTAAGCGTTAGGGACAAATCAGTGGTGGCAGGGCGATTTTGGTGAATCCCGTGACATCGGTCGAATTATTTTGTATAACCGTACCGATTGTTGTGGAGGACGCTTGAGTAATTTTTATATTTTGATTTCAGATGAAGACCTCAAATACCTCTCTCCTTCCAAAGCACAACAAAAGGCCAACCGATTCTTCCACCACAGCGGTACAATGCCTTCCAGCTATACTTGGGAGACACCAGCCAAAACCCAAGGACGTTATGTCATGATAATGCTCAGTAGTAAGAATTATCTACAGCTGGCAGAAGTCGAAGCCTTTAGCCCTGGCGATTGATGAGTAGAACTATCAATATCAAATTGAAACATTAGCAAGCGTAATAAAAACAACCCCGCCCGAGAGGGCGGGTATACAAGCGAGCCTAAAAAAGTAACTTCTCAATAACCCGGGGCAAACAGGGTCGCACAGCAGACTACCCTGGGTTAGCACTTTGAGCAATCAGGTCAGGCAACCATGGAATTTTTCCAGTTTGCTTTAAGCGATCCAGCAGATAATGCCAGAAAGAAATTTTCTGTTTTCGACAGGTTTTTTTTAGACTGATAAAAGTATCACGACATTGTCGACCCAGATCACTGCGGGTTCCGCCGCTGACCTTTTTCTTTTTGACATAATCCCGAATATCCCCCTCGCTACCATTGGTGTGAAAGGGTATTTCCGGTCGCTCTAATACCCGTAATAATTCAGACTTGTTAAGGTGGATGCGTTTGATTCAAACATTCATATCGAGTTTTTTACTGAAATATCTCATCGAAGCGATCTTGCAGTGTTGTCTTTTGAGCGGCGGCGGGTTGATTCTTGTAGCATTTTAGATCAGCATAGAAATCCCAAATATCACCGCGAACCTTAGCAATATCTTCACGATGCCCATTTTTTAGCGGAATCAGGGTATGAACCAAGCGCTCTGAGTGAACCCAACACAGTGCATGGAGTAAAATATTAAATTGCCCCGCATCATCGCTAACAATCACCAGGTTTCGACACTTACCTTGATGCATCACATTCCCTAAGAGCGCACCTTCGGTAGCGATTCGCCGGTGGCGGGCCTTGGTAATACCCAATTCATCTAGGTGTGCTTCCCACTTCGTCGCATCAGCGACATAGCGTGCCGGGTGGTGGGTTAACAGGGACAATGGCGTTTGCGGTAATTTCTGTTGTCGCCAGTAAGATAAGGTTTCCTCATTGATACGGTAGCCCTTGTCGCCTGCGTATAATAACTCCAAAAAGTTAATGCGGCTTTTTGATCGAGTCGATCCAAACCAAGAGAAACCGTCGTTGCCGATATGCGTGACGTAGACGTTTTTGCCCTGATGTCGCGCACCGGAATCATCCACCGTGACATAATCTGAAACGGTCAATCCGACTTGCAAGACCTCGTCTTTTTCTCGATGAAAATCGTCTTTGCCGGCTGACAATAAGTGGTTGATCTCACCGGCGGAGATATCCACTTGCCACTCACGCAATTGTTCCAACAGTATAAGGTTGTGTCACTTGGCAATGATGGTGCTGGCACAGTAGATAGCCCATCAAATGAGGGCCAAAATGTCGCTCGTTTAATTCGCTCGGAGTTGCCCTGTTATGGCTTGCCCGTCCGGCGTGCGAGTCAATAACGGGTATTGTGTGTATGTATCACTAGATCTTGAATCACAAAATCTCGATAGCCTTTAAAGCGAGGGCCTAGCGGAATAGCGCTTTACGGTTGCGCGATAATCTCTTCATGAATCACCAGCGTCGCATTTTTAGAACGCTTGTCGGAACCTGGACACTTTTCAGTGTGGTTTGGCACGTT
>JBLIHY010000017.1:0-27579 GCA_047634655.1 Cellvibrionaceae bacterium | reverse complement strand
ATTGTCTACCGTATTGACTCAAGTATAAAAATTGGTTCTGACGGCTAAGTTACCGTGTTGCGTAACCATCAAAAATATCAGCAAATTGACATACTTACCCGAGCATTTTTAACACTAAAACCCGAAAATAACGCCAAGGTATACTTTTGAACTCATCGACGACTAAGCAAGAGGAAAATATGAAAAAAGTTTTAGCTTTCGCAGGCAGTGCGAGAAAAGATTCTCTCAATAAAAAGTTGGTGGCAATCGCCGTAGAGGGCGCGAGAAAGGCTGGAGCAGAAATTTCGCTGATTGATTTGGCCGATTATCCCATGCCGCTATACAACCAGGATTTAGAGTCGGAAGAAGGCATGCCGGAGAAAGCGTTGGCTTTCAAAAAACTCTTAATCGAGCACGAAGGTTTTCTGATCGCTTCACCGGAATACAACAGTGCATTTAGCCCCTTGCTGAAAAATGCGATTGACTGGGCGTCGCGTCCGGTCGAGGGCGAGCTGCCGCTGGTTGCCTTTCGAGGAAAAATTGCGGCACTCATGGCCGCTTCCCCTGGTCATCTCGGTGGGATACGCGGTCTGGTTGCTTTGCGCATGCTGTTGGGCAACCTGGGGATGGTAGTGTTACCGGATCAGCAAGCTATTCCCTCCGCTCACGAAGTCTTCGATGAAGAGGGTTCGCTAATCGAGGAATCGCTGCAGTGGAGAGTCATGGCACTGGGCGATAATTTGGTTAAAGCTATTCACTAAGCAACTCTGAAAACCATTTTTACCATCGGGTGTTTTTCGAGATTCAACTTATGGGTTGCCTTTATCTACCTGGAAGCATTGCTGAACTATCGGAAAGTAGCCGGGTCCTATTCATGGACATCTAAGCCGTAAAGTTTCGATATTCGATAGCTCAGTGTCCGTCACACCAATTGCCATTTTCAAGCAGTAATGGCCAATGCTTGACTGAGTTGCTGGGTTAAAGCAATATCACTGATTGACCAACTAAATTGAAATAATCACTAACCTGCGGATTTACGATAAATATTTATGACAGTTGCTGAAGTTTTTACGCCCGAGCCGATTCGCATCACCGATAACGCCATCCTGAAAGTGCGCAGTTTGCTGGAGGAAGAGGATAACTTCGATCTCAAGTTGAGAGTTTATGTCAGCGGTGGGGGTTGTTCAGGTTTCCAGTATGGCTTTACTTTCGATGAAGTGGTCGCGGAAGACGATGCCGTTATTAGTAAAGACGACATTAAAGTACTGGTTGATTTTATGAGCTACCCTTACTTGGTGGGTGCTCAAGTCGACTATAAAGAGGACCTGCATGGCTCGAAGTTTGTGGTGAGTAACCCAAATGCGTCATCGACTTGTGGCTGCGGCGCTTCATTTTCCATTTAATTGCACCGCACGCTTGCTGCTTACGACTTTAGCAGCAACAGTTTTCTGTTGTTTCGTCCTCCTGTCTTTCGCGCAAATCGAACAGGCTCCACCCGCTAGTAAAAATGGCTATCTCGCCCGAATTCTAAACGATTCTCCCGAAGAGGTTGCCCAGGGGCTGAAACGCGCCGAAGCTTTGTATTTAGAAGGAAAGCTAACAGCGGATACAAATCCTATTGCTATTGTGCTCCACGGCCCTGAAGTAGAGGTTTTCTTTAAAGATCACTACGAAGAATACAAAACCATTGTCGATCTGGCGGCGCGACTGAGTGCCTTCGGTGTCGTGGGCGTCAGAGTTTGTGAGACTCAGTCTGGGATTATGGGGCGCAGTAGATCCAGTATTCATCCTTTTATTGGCACGGTTCCCTTTGGGCCTACCGAAGTGCGCCGCTTGCTCGACCAACAGAGCTATGTTTATTTTTAGCGCTCGCTTTTTCTGAGTTTGGTAAAGAGCGCAGTAATTTGTCCGGTTGCATGCGATTATTAACTTTCTAGTATGCACCCTGTGAATAAGTCAATTCATAACTGTGTGAATAAACCTCAAAGATGAGGCCGAATGGATCTTCGACGTAGCACATCCTATAGGGCTTTTCTCCAGGGTAATATTCGCGGATAGGCATCCTCTGTTTTCCGCCGTGTTCGACAATCTTTGTTACGAGTTCTTCAATGTCCGGATCCTGAACACAAAAGTGGAAGGTGCTGGTTTTCCAATACTCGAAGTCTTTCGGGGTTTCGTTGTTTTTAAATTCGAACATCTCAACACCAATCTTGTCACCAGTGGACATGTGTGCGATTTTAAAAGACCCCCAGCCCTTACCAAACACATCAATACACATTTGTCCTATTGGGGTATGTGACTCTTCGGTAATGACGGTGGGTTCCATTATGTGATACCAGCCCATAACTTCACTGTAAAAATTGGCTGCTTTCTCTACATTTGGAACGGAAATCCCGATATGCGAGAAGGTTCTTGGGTATGTGCTCATATTTCCTCCTTTGGTTTAAAAAGCTAACTCTCGTCTAAATTGACCACAGCTTTACTGCGTCCTGTTTATTTGATTTATTACATCTTTTAGTTGGCTGTTATGAATGTCGGACAATAGAAGCAGAGAACTGCACACCCCTAACAAAGCAAGCCCCATATCAGATTGTGTCTCCCATACATAACCCTGATGTACCAATGAATGCTTCTGCGTTCTCACCAGTGGCTAGAGCGACCCACCACTCTATTAGCTCGTAGAATGCACTGAAGGCCATTTACAATACCCTTACGAATTAGTATTTCTCTTGCCAACAGCGTAGGTACAAACCCTTGAAAAAAGTGGCCGACTTTATCGTAGTTGTTTCTTTCTGCCCCTAACAATCCATCGAACAAAGGGACTTCTGCGTACGTGTAGTGACCACCAACCATGAGAACAATACAATGAAAAAAATAAACCCATAAAGAATTGGGGTTAGTCTAAATGAATGGTAAGTAGCGACTAGTAAGACGATACCAATCATTGCGGGAGCCACTTCTAGAAACCAAGCAAATTGATCTTTGGGATTTATTCCAGACCAGAGCAATACGGCAGCGAATATTATTACCCATAAATATTTAATTTCTCGATATTTCTGAAATGCAACGCTTGTTAGCTATTTTCTTTCATTTTTAAAATGATCGAAGTCTATGTTGTATATTGATAACTCAGCACCTGTGTGTATGAATACTTCTCTAGCTCCTGCTCCCAAACATAATTCACGAAATACTCTTTTTTCGATTTCAGTAATACCACCTTCTAGTTTTTCCATAGGCTGCACAATAATTCTAGGTGAAGGCGCGAAAAGTTTATTTTTATGTAAGACTCTAATAGCATGCATTAAAACTTTTTCAGCGAGCTGAAAATCATTTACTGAAAGTCTGGGATGGGAAAAATGGTTAACAATTTTATGCCCTTTATCTTTGCCTAGGACTTTAACAGAATTTCCAATTGCTTCGATCATAAGGCGACCTTTAGGGCTGTATTTTAGAGCTATCAAGGGCTCCTCGTCGCACGGCTCTCTAGACCCTAAAACTTAAGATCTTTAATCTGTTTTCCCAAATTTGTATATATAAATTATTGGAAAATTTACTTTTTAAAAATGACAATATACTCATTTCGATATACAGTTAATGCCTCAAGAAGAAGCGCGGTTTTTAGGCGTTTCATTTATCTGACTTGTTAAATTTTTTTTGATAGTATTTAGATACAGACGAAAAGTATAGTAATGCGAGTACCGCACCAGATGACATTATTGATAATGCATAGAATATCCGGCTGACCCCGCTATAAACAGTGACACCGGTAAAAGGATAAAGTGGTAGAAATAAAAAACTAGCTAAATATAGTGGTTTTGCCCAATGTTTGAATATTAGAAGGCCAACTAAAGAAATTATCGCGAATATGATAGCCACGGGGCCGATGATTACCAATATAGTTAGGTTTATTCCTTCTATGTCAGGATCGATTTCATGTGCATAATTCAGCACCTGCTCTGAAATTAGGGTCAGTCCAAAGGTAGTTATAAACCCCAGCTACAATTCCAAAAGCCAGTAAACTAATAACTAGAAAACGAAATTTATTTTTACTCATAGAAATTTAACAGTATGTTGTTGAAGAAATCTCAAAAACAATGTTGTGAGAACTCCCCGGTTTGATATTAAAAGGGATTCCCCACACCTATAGCAGATTGCCTCGAGAAACCTTCAAATAAAAGTGTCATTTTCATGTCATACACTATCCGATTCCGATTGAATGGCCAGATTATTTCCATGGATTACGGTTGTGCGCTGTTGATCTTGCAGCCATTCCTCTGCTGATGGCTTATGTGGCAGTTTCCCCGAGGAAGAGGTCCCTGTTTATGCATTAACAGCCCTTCAGAATAGCCTTCCAGCTACCGTTGGCTTATTGTCCATTTTACTAGGCATCACCGGACTGACTAACCGCGTGGTTGGCTTTATTCTCTCGGTGATTAAATTGGGAATCGCGGCTGTTATTTTGGTGATTAAAGAAGGCGGGGGCTTTGATTAGTTTCCTTTAACGATTAGCTCCTCGGTGGGCTTGGCCTTCTATTTGATTTTTTCATCGCACTTTACGGCGTTAAGAGAATGTTTAAACTTTCGAGAATCATCGGTAAATTGGGTATGTACCGCTTTGGTGAATCCATTTTTTTATAGATTTTGTAAAAATTTATGAAATTCGCGATCCTTTTTTCAGGCACAAGCGTAGAAGGTAAGTGTGTGATCATTGGTGTTGATACAGGTTATCTGCCAAGCTCAAGGCAACACCAAAATATTACAAATAAAAATTTTTTTCTTCAAGCTAACTAAATTCTAAAGGGTCTTTATAATGAAATTGAGAGTGTTTGCTGCATTCATTTTTACCTTCTTTGCAACAACAGTATTGGCCGCCGAACACACTGTTCAAATGAAAAATGCCGGTGCAGGCGGAATCATGGTTTTTGAACCTGCGGTACTCAAGGTGGCCGTCGGAGATACAGTAACCTTCCTGCCCACTGACGTAGCGCACAATTCAGAATCCGTGCCAGGTCTGACACCCGAGGGATCAGTTACCTGGAAAGGTAACTTTAACGAAAAGGTTTCCGTTACCATCGATAAAGAAGGCGTTTATGTCTACAAGTGTTTACCTCACACAGTCTTGGGAATGGTCGGGGTAATCGTAGCGGGTAATCCAACTAACCTGGAAAAAATTAAAAAGGATTCCGCAGCATTTTCCGCTACTTTTGCGACGAACAAAGATCGACTAGAAAAGTATTTATCTCAGGTAAAGTAAATACGAGCACATAGGCTGAGAACTCTTATCGAATAGCCTGAACAATTTTTTATCTGGCTAGAGAACTAACTTCGACTAATAGCATCTTAAGAGAGTACATTGTTTTTGCCGGCCCAAATATGGGTCGGCTTTTTTTTATTGGATGAGTCGAAATCGATGGATGATAAAGTGGTTAAAAGCTAAAAAGCCACCCAAACTTAATGACAGGATAAGCTAATGCAATATCTACATACGATGATCCGCGTCAGCAACCTAGAAGAATCGCTAGACTTTTACTGCAATAAGTTAGGTTTGACTGAGACGCGCCGCTACGATAACGAGAAGGGGCGATTTACTCTAGTCTTTCTGTGTGCAGAAAACGATATTGACAGAGCAAAAGTCGAAAAATCGCCGTTGATAGAATTGACCTATAACTGGGATCCGGAGGTTTACAGTGGTGGCCGAAATTTTGGCCACTTGGCGTATCGTGTCGATAATATTTACGAGTTATGTCAATCGTTAATGGATAAAGGCGTTACGATTAACCGTCCACCCCGCGATGGCCACATGGCCTTCGTAAAGTCGCCCGACGGTATCTCCATAGAACTCTTACAGAAGGGAGACGTGCTGGAACCCTCGGAACACTGGGCTTCCATGAAGAATACGGGCAGTTGGTAAGCCTCTGTTCTTGTCTAGTACAGGCTGTATTCGCTAGCTAAGCTTTCAGGCTACGGTGCCTCAAAACGCCCAGCGGTTAAGTTTTTGATGACCCGGTCGTGTGAGAAGATGCGGCCATTCATGGCGACATAGATTCCGTTTCCTAAAAGCTGTACGGCAGCCAAAGAAAATCCAAGATTAAAAGCGGCATCGCTGTAACGCATTCTGGCCGGTTGCATGGCACCGACAAAAATAACAGTCTTTTTATCTGCTAATCCCTCCGATGCCAATACTCGGGCAGTGGCAGTCATGCCATCGGTGCCGTGAGTAATAATAATCTTCTGGTTTGGGCACCGGTAGACCTGATCGGCGACTAGCTTGCGGTCTTCGTCAGTCATATCCAAACTATCTTTTTTCAACAGAGAGTTAACCTGGAACGCAACAATGACACCGGCCTCCGTTAATATAGGCTGGACTTGGGGATCGCCCACGTGAAATTCGCTGTTGGCATCAAAATAAACTTTATCGATGGTACCGCCAGTAGTAAAAATAGAGATCACGAGTTTTTACTCTTCGGTGGTGGTTAATCGGAAGGACACTAATTTTTTTAGTTCACTTTTTCGACAAGATCTTAAGTTGTAGATCTGTCCATTCCCGTATTTCATTCATCAACACTTTGGTATTTTTGCCGGTAGCCGTTATCGGTGCTCCAATCACCATCTGTATGGTTCCCGGGTCTTTGATCATTTTTTTATTCAACCAAAATTCCCCTGAGTTGTGAGCAATGGGAATAATATCGACTCCCGCCCGCTGTGCAATGTCTGCTGCGCTACGCTTGTATTCACCCAACTCTCCCACTGGGCGACGCGTTCCCTCTGGGAAGACTAGTACGTGCTTCCCGTTTTGCAAATACGTTAAACCCTGCGCCTTAATCTTTTTTAGGGCCTTCACTGGATTATCGCGATCAATAGCAATGGGTTCTAATACGCGTAAGCCCCAGCCGAAAAATGGAATATTTAACAGTTCACGCTTGAGTATCACCGATATAGGTGAAAACTTCCGTTGCAGGAAAAATGTTTCCCAATTGCTTTGGTGGTTGGCCACAATTACACAGGGAGAGGTAAGTGGTTGAATGTGGCCGGTGAGATTGGCCTTGATCCCGCAACACCAGCGAAGCCAGATAGAGATAAAGTCAATCCAAAGTAGGATACTTTTTTGTCTCCAGCGTTTAGGTAGCCACCAAGAAAAAATGGCGAAGCTGCCAAATATTAGGGTTGCTATCCAATAGCCCAGGTAAAAAAAGACGGCCCGTAGAAATGATCCAAATAGGGCGAGTCTATATTTCAGTATATTCACCCTAGACTCTGTCTCTGTTTTCATAAAAGGCCTTACCTTTAAGAATGCTCTGATTCATTCACCCTTGAATTAATCATCGGTCGAAAAATAAGAATAGGATTTTCGTTTTTTTGTATTTTTAATCACTTAACGTAATTGAAAATGGCAGCGCTTACCTGTGTCAAATAGAATCTCTGGATTGATCAGAAATTCCTTAAAATCAGGTGTTCACTGAGCGGAAGCTAAATAGGAAATATCGGCTACGGCCAGAAATAGATTGCGTAAATCCTGTAGAAGCGCCAGACGATTATGTCGCAAGGCATCCTCCTCGGCCATTACCATTACCTGATCAAAGAAATCGTCCACGGGCTGACGCAGGGAGGCCAGTTCTTTCAAAAAATCCTGGTAGTTATGCGTTATCAGCAGATCGTCTACTAAGCTCTGCTTTGCTTGGATAACCTTTGAAAGTTTTTTCTCGGCCCTTTCCAAAAGGAGCTTCTCGTCGACAGTGGTTAACCGTTCCCCCTGCGATTTTGCCAGTAGGTTGCCGACGCGCTTATTGGCAATTGCCAGGGCTTCAGCCTCTGGTAGCTGGCGGAAGTGGTCCACTGCTCGTACTCGCCTATCAATATCCAGGGGGTTTTTGAGCTGCTTGGCATTCACCGACTGAAAAACCGCTGAGGGAATCGATCTTTCTTCATACCAAGCTCTGAATCGCTCGAACATATACTGCATGACTTGCTCGACTACCGCATCATTAAGCGATGAGTGCCGATATTGTCGATAGGCCTGGGTGAGCAGTACTGAAATATCCAAATCGCGTTTCTGATCAATTAACAAGCGTAAAACCGCCAGGCTGGCACGACGCAGTGCAAAAGGATCCTTGGAACCTGTAGGTTGTTCGCCGATACCGAAGATGCCCACCAGTGTATCGAGCCGATCTGCCAGAGCGACGACGGCACCTATTTCGGTTTTTGGAAGTTCATCACCAGCAAAGCGCGGTAAATAATGCTCTTTTATCGCCGTCGCCACAGCAGTGGGCTCACCATCGTGTTGAGCGTAGTAATAGCCGGCTATTCCCTGCATATCGGTAAATTCACAGACCATATTGCTAGTCAAATCAGCCTTACACAGATGGCCAGCACGCTCGACCAGCTTGCTGTCGAGATCGCCGAGGTTGTTGGCAATAAATACAGCTAAATTGGCAATGCGTTCCGTCTTTTCGTAAACGCTGCCCAATTTGGCTTGAAAGATAATGTTCTTGAGTGCATCCCGCTTGCTGAATAAAGAGCTTTTTTTATCGGTTTCAAAGAAAAAAGCGGCATCGGATAGGCGCGGGCGAATAACTCGTTCGTTGCCATCGATTACCTGATCGGGATCGCTGCTCTCAATATTGGCCACGGTGATAAAGTTGGGCATTAGTTCGCCGTTCCCGTTCACCATGTGAAAATATTTCTGATGAATCTTCATGGAAGATATGAGGGCCTCAGGTGGTATCTGTAAAAAGCGCTTCTCAAATTTTCCGGTTAACGCCACTGGCCACTCGACGAGTGCCGTTACTTCGTCCAATAGAGCGTCGTCAATAATCGCAAAACCGCCCAAACGCTCTCCCTGATCCACTACCTGCTGTCTAATCAGATCGCGGCGCTGTTCAAAATCGGCTACGACGAAACCCTCACTCTTGAGTATTTCTTCGTAGTCACTAGCCGACGGTAGATTCAGACTCAGGTTGCGATGAAAGCGGTGCCCGTGCGTTAACCGACCGGACCGAACGCCCAGAATATTGGCGTCGATAATTTCATCGCCATACAACACGACCAACCAGTGAACGGGGCGGAGAAATTCATAACGGTTGGCGCCCCAACGCATGCGTTTAGCAACCGGTAGTTCGGCAAAAGCTTTGCTTGCCAGAGCCTCAATTAACGCCGTTGCACTGCGCCCGCCCGCCTGGGTGCGATGTACGAGCTTCCTCGTCTTCCCATCGAATTCAATGGTTACCTCGGAAAGATTAACGTGGTGTCGTTTTGCAAAGGCTAACCCAGCTTTTGTCGGCTCGCCATCACTGTCAAAGGCAACTTTTTCAGGTGGTCCCCACAGCGTCACTTGGCGTTGCGGTGTCGTTTCAGCGAGGTCTTTTATCAAAACCGCGAGCCGGCGTGGAGTCGCGTAATGCTTGATGTGGGAAAATGATAACTCGACCTCTTTTAGGCCTGCTTCAATGCCGGTAGCCAAGGCTTTCACTAAATTCAATAGTGATTTGGAAGGCAACTCTTCGGTACCCAGTTCTATAAGAAGATCCCGACTCATGAGGCTTTGTTTACCTTTAGCCATTCGCGACGTAATTGCTCAGTGGCCAGGGGGAAGCCCAGTTCTTTGCGAGTATCGTAGTAGGCCTGAGCTACCGCGCGCGCCAATGTGCGAACGCGCAGAATAAAACGCTGGCGCTCTGTAACAGAGATTGCGTGGCGTGCATCCAACAAATTAAAAGCGTGGGAGGCTTTCATTACTTGTTCGTAGGCGGGCAGGGACAAGGTCTCTTTGATTAGCCTCTGGCATTCCCGCTCACAATTGTCGAACGTTTGGAATAAGAAATTCACATCGGCTTGTTCGAAGTTATAGTGCGACATTTCCACCTCGTTTTGGCGAAAAATATCGCCGTAACTGACTTTTCTGCCCGCTGGATCGAGAGTCCAGGTTAGGTCATAGATGGAATCCACCCCTTGTAGGTACATGGCAATACGTTCCAGACCATAGGTGATTTCTCCAGAGACCGGGTAGCACTCCAACCCGCCCACCTGTTGAAAGTAAGTAAACTGGGTTACTTCCATGCCATTTAGCCAGACTTCCCAGCCAAGCCCCCATGCTCCCAGCGTGGGCGATTCCCAGTTGTCCTCGACAAAGCGAATATCATGGATAGCGGTGGAAATACCCAATTCCCGCAAGGACTCTAAATAAAGTTCTTGGATATCAATTGGGGAGGGTTTGAGAATCACTTGAAACTGGTAGTAGTGTTGAAGGCGGTTCGGGTTTTCCCCATAGCGGCCATCGGCGGGACGACGGCAAGCCTGTACATAGGCGCTATTCCAACTCTCGGGACCGATTGCTCGGAGGAAGGTGGCCGGGTGAAAAGTGCCGGCACCGACTTCCATATCGAGAGGTTGGAGAATTGCACAGCCACGCGCCGCCCAAAATTGCTGAAGCGCGAAGATAAGTGCTTGAAAGGTCTTAATGTCGGCCGTTGCCACCTATCCTTCTCCAACGAAAATCAAAGCGGGAGATTATAACGGGACGCGCTGGGGAATGATACGCAGGCTTTTTTTGTGATTTGTTAGTTTGGCCAGTTTAATATTCCAGGCCGAAATGAAAAAGTTATAAATATTGAGCGACTGAAAACAGTCGTTGGTTAGGGCAGGTATAACCTGCCCAAGATTTTTTAGAATTCTATTTATCTTCGGGATATTTCCATTCAGGCAATATCATTTTTCTTATATCTTTCCCGGCTAAATACGGGAATCTCTTTGTGATTAACTGGGTATCTTCTTCGTAATTTTCCGAGACTTCGACGACGAATGTGCCACTCGAAAATCCAGTAACTGATTGGTCTATCAAAGGAATAACAGAGCCAGCTCTTGGTCGGCTATCCTTGCGAGGCACGATGGTTGCCTTTAAGGAATGGTTGGAGCTTAAGCCGGTTATTTATACGAGATGAAAATCAAGAGGTTGATTTATTGCGATTTCACCCAGTCTTTCGCTCGCCATGAGGCAGTGCCCTATAAGGTCCCTTGAGTACGAAGCGGCTAAGTTTCAAATAGAATGTTCCAACTCAATGGGGAGGATCGATTGGAACATTCGGTTAGCCGTTGCGGGATTAATCAGTAGCCATATTTACAAGATCAAGCGACGAATGTCGGCGATAATGGTGTTTAGATGAGTAAAAAATCTACCTGCATCGCCACCGTTGATCGCTCGGTGATCGTAAGAAAGACTCAAAGGCAGCATGTTGCGCGGTTCAAATTCGCTGCCGTTCCACTTGGGCTTAATTTCCGCTTTTGAGACGGCGAGAATAGCGACTTCAGGGGCATTGACGATCGGGGTAAATCCTTGGCCACCCATAGCTCCCAGACTGGAGATGGTAAAGCAGCCTCCCTGCATATCTTTAGGACCTAATTTACCATCTCGGGCTTTACTGATAATTTCCATAAAGTCCTCTGCCAGCTCCCATAGGCCTTTTTTGTCTACATTTCGAATGACAGGAACAACCAGACCGATAGGCGAGTCTACCGCAACTCCAATATGAACGTATTTTTTCTGAACAATATGCTCGCCGTCGTGGTGAATGGAGACGTTAAAGGCAGGTTCGGCTATCAGCGCAGAGGCGCAGGCCTTCAATAGGAAGGGCAATGGAGTTAGTTTTACGCCACGCTTTTCCGCTTCCGGCTTCAGGCCTTTACGAAAAGCTTCGAGATCGGTGATGTCAGCATCGTCAAACTGGGTAACGTGAGGGACGTTCAGCCAGTTTCGCGACATATTCTGTGCAGTGAGCTTTTTAACTTTGCTCATAGGCTGCATTTCAATCTCACCAAACTTAGAGAAATCAACAGGAGGAATGGAAGGTATACCGGAGGTAACTCCAGCGGCCGACGGAGCAGACTTTTCACCGGCCATAACGTCTTTGACGTAAGCTTTGATGTCGTCTTTAGTAATGCGTTGGCGCTCGCCGGTGCCACTTACTTGAGTAAGGTCGACGGCCATCTCGCGAGCGAACTTGCGAACAGCTGGCCCTGCATAGACGTCTTTAGATTGGCTGGCTGCAATCACGGTTTCTTTGCCTGGCTTGGTGGGAGAGGAGGCCGATGGCTTCGTTGCCTCTTTGCTTTCCTTTGTTTCCGTCTTGGCTGATGCTTCTGGTCCTGCCGATTTTTGTACCTTCGAAGCGGCTACTTCGAGTGTCAGAATTTCACCTCCGACAGCGGTTTTATCACCCTGTTTTACCGAGATCTTTATTACTTTACCCGCTGCTGGAGCCGGTACTTCCATGGAAGCTTTATCGGTTTCGAGTACAATTAGGGAATCACCTTCGGCAACTACATCGCCCTCGGCAACTACAATTTCAATAATGTCGGCATCTTCAGCGCCTTCGGGCACGGTAACTACCTGCTCGGTGATTTCAGAGCTGTCCGTGTCTGATGATTCGGAAGTCGTGTCAGAAGTTGACGTTTCCTCGCTGTGAGCAGTGTCGCCGGTCACTTCAAGAGTTAAAATTTTGCCGTTCTGTGTGGTTTTATCACCTTGCTTGATCAGCAAGCTCAGTACTTTCCCTGCCTGCGGAGCCGGCACTTCCATGGAGGCTTTATCAGTTTCCAGAACGATGAGTGAATCTCCTTCCTCTACCTCATCCCCTTCTGCTACCAGTATTTCGGCGACATCGGCATCTTCGCCGCCGTCGGGAACGAGTACATCAACTTCTTTGCCTACAGAAGACTCGGTGGTCGCTGTTTTGGGTTGAGATGATTCATTGGCGTCCTTCTTATCGGAACTCTTTTCGTCAGTCTCCTCTGTATCCTCGGTATCCACTTCAACCAATTGCTCACCCTCGGAGACTTTATCTCCTTCATTAACGCTGATGGCGGTAACTTTCCCCGCCACAGGTGAAGGTATATCCATGGAGGCTTTATCAGTTTCAAGAATAACAATCGCTTGATCTTTTTCAATCACATCGCCGATGGCGACGGATACTTCGATCACTTCGGCGCCTTCGATTCCGCCGATGTCGGGGACAGAAATAGTTTGCATAGCCACGCTATTATTTTCCTCTTCTATTAAACGTTTACTACTTTTAATAACCGCAATTAAATCGTTATATCTAGGTAGTGGTAGGATCTGTTTTATCCGGATCCAGATTGAAATCCTTGATGGCTTTGGTCACGACCTCGACTTTGATAGCGCCTTCGTCTGCCAAAGCTTTGAGTGCGGCCACTGCCACGAAATATCGATTCACTTCGAAAAAATGACGTAACTGGGTGCGAGTATCGCTGCGCCCGAAGCCATCAGTACCCAAAACAGTGAATGATCCAGGAATAAAGTTTCGGAGCTGTTCTACGTAGCTTTTCATATAGTCAGTTGCCGCAATAAATGGGCCTTTAGCGTCTTTCAACTGATTGGTAATGTAGGGTATGTGTGGTTCAGCTTCGGGGTGGAGCAGGTTGTAGCGCGTGGCGCGAAGACCATCTCGGGTCAGTTCGTTGACACTGGTTACGCTCCAGACGTCGGCTTCAATATTATATTTTTCCCGGAGTATTTCAGCAGCTGCCTCGACTTCTCGCAAGATGGTACCAGAACCCATAAGTTGTACACGATTTTTCTTTTTCCCTTTTCCAGCTTGTAGTTTATAAATTCCCTTGATGATGCCTTCCTGGCTACCTTCCGGCATGGCCGGGTGCTGGTAATTTTCATTCATCGTGGTGATGTAGTAGAAGCAATTTTCACTGTCGGCATACATGCGCTTCATGCCGTCCTGAATAATCACGGCAAGCTCGTAATTGTAGGTCGGATCGTAGGATTTACAGTTGGGAATAGTGTTGGCTATTAAGTGGCTGTGTCCATCTTCGTGCTGTAAACCCTCACCATTTAAAGTAGTGCGGCCTGCGGTGGCACCAATCAAAAATCCTCGGCACTGTTGGTCGCCAGCCAACCACGCTAGATCGCCAACGCGTTGAAAGCCGAACATGGAATAGTAGATGTAAAACGGGATTGTAGAGACAGCATGGCTGCTGTAAGAACTGGCTGCTGCAATCCAGGAACACATGGCTCCGGCTTCATTGATACCTTCCTGCAGGATCTGACCTTTTTCGTCTTCCTTATAGAACATGATTTGGCCGGAATCGTGGGGAACGTATTTTTGACCTTCGGCAGCGTAAATACCGACTTGTCTGAACATACCTTCCATACCAAAAGTTCGAGCTTCATCCGGCACAATGGGTACGATACGATTACCCATGTTTTTATCTTTGATCAAAGTCGATATGATCCGGACAAAAGCCATAGTGGTTGAAATTTGGCGATCTCCAGTGCCACCCAGTTGCGATTTCAGAGTTTCGAGACCGGGAATTTCTAAGGTTTCTACCTCACTGCGCCGCGCGGGCAAGTAACCGCCCAGTTTTTTGCGCTGCTCGTGAAGATAGATCATTTCTTCACTGTCATCGCTAGGCCTGTAATAGGGAAGATCCTTGAGTTGCTCGTCTTTGAAGGGAAGCTTGAAAGTGTCGCGAAATTGCTTGAGGCTATCGATAGTCAATTTTTTAACAGAGTGGGCTTCGTTGATTGCTTCCCCCGAAGCTCCCATGCCAAAGCCTTTTACCGTTTGTGCCAGAATCACGGTGGGCTTTCCTTTAACGGATGCGGCTTCTGCATACGCTGTGTAGACTTTGCTGGAATCATTGCCACCGCGTTGTAAACGATAAATATCTTCATCTGACATGTCTTTTACCAGGGCTTTTAGCTCTGGGTATTTGCCGAAGAAGTGCTCTCGAGTATAGGCACCACCGTGGGCTTTGCAGGCTTGCAGTTCGCCATCGACTACTTCATTCATTCTTTGGATTAGCTTCCCACTGGTATCTTTGGCTAGCAATTCATCCCAGCCCGAACCCCAGAGTACTTTAATAACGTGCCATCCGGCACCGCGGAAGATGCCTTCTAACTCCTGAACGATTTTGCCATTGCCTCGGACCGGGCCATCCAGTCTTTGTAAATTACAGTTGATTACAAAGATCAGGTTGTCCAGCTTTTCGCGGTTTGCCAGAGAGATTGCGCCTAGCGTTTCTGGTTCATCGCACTCTCCATCACCGAGGAAGGCCCATACTTTGCGATCATCATTTTTTTCTATCAAGCCGCGGGCGGTCAGGTAGCGCATATAACGGGCTTGATAGATGGAGGTGATTGGACCAAGTCCCATGGAAACCGTCGGGAACTGCCAGTAATCCGGCATTAGCCAGGGGTGTGGATAAGAAGATAAACCGATGCCGTCCACTTCGCGACGGAAGTTATCCATTTGTTCCTCGGTAATTCGCCCCTCGAGATAAGAGCGCGCGTACATACCGGGGGAACTGTGGCCTTGATAGTAAATGAGATCGGCCTGGCGATTATTACCTTCAGCGTGAAAATAGTACTGCATACCTATTTCGTAGAGTACCGCGGCCGATGCGAAGGTCGCTATGTGGCCACCCAGGCCTTCGTCATTGTCATTGGCCTTCATTACCATGGCCATAGCATTCCAGCGCACAAGAGAACGAATTCGCTTATCCAGCTCGGGGTTTCCCGGGCGTTTCGCCTCATTTTCTGGGGAAATTGTATTAATGTAGGGAGTATGAATGCTAGAGGGGGTGTCGAGACCTTCAGAGGCGGCTTGATCACTTAGCTGTTTAAGGACATCCGTGGCTTTTTCTTTGCCAGCGTGTTTGATCAGGGATGAGAGAGCGTCAAGCCATTCCTGGGTTTCGTTATCGTGCTGCATAATTTCTCCTCGCGCTATCCTCTGGATGGGATGGCATTACAATTATTGGTAAAGTCTATTGTTATGAGAACAGGTGTTTGCTGATTGTCGACGCCAATTATAAGAAGCCTTTGCATAAATAACTTCTTATCCAAGCGCAGAGATAAAAACCACCTTCCGTTTTTATTAAATTATTTTTGTAAGAATGCTTTCTTACTTGGTCGTCCCTTGTTCCCTTTGAAAATAAAATTTTTGCCCGAAAGTCTCAATAAAGCTGCTTTGATCTCGCCTCTTCTGGAGCTGGCCAGATGGCGCTGATAGGCAGTGAGTGTAGGTGTCTCTTGAAGTGACTTCGAGCGATTTAAAAATTTCCAGCATTTTCACACAGTAGCCATATTCTGTCCAATCTGTAACGGTTATTAGCTTTGCAGCTATCGAGTTAATCGATAACCGTGGCGCGAGGCGCGATATAATTAGCTGAGACTGGCAAAAACATAATAAATCGAGTGTCTAACTCGACTAAAGACTCAGTCGGTTAGCCCACTTTTGCGATCGTTATTTCGCTATGCCTTGACCGCGCAAAATGGCCTGATCTCAATCAGATGGCAATGAAGCTCGGGGTAAATATTTCATTGCCGAGTTGAAAATAGTCGAATAAAAAGTTGCGGGGCTATCCGGTGATATCGGCTGTTATGCTTCTTTCTACAAAATAGTGACAAGGCCGAGCTGGTCTATGGATATACGTAACCCTTTTTGGTAGCCGCTGGTCCCGCCCATACTGGGTGTTCAAGCGATTTCTCTGGTTGTTGGCTCAATTGCCAGAGCCAACGGCCGGGTGAGCGCAGGTTGGCTTGGTAATATTGGTAAAGCTGGTCGGCTGTTATTGATTTGACTCGGGCAACCAATTGCTGACGATAGTCAAAGTTTTCGTAATCTTGCAGCAGATCTCCCCAGTAAATCATAGCGCTAGCGCTAAGAGAGGTGGGTTTTTCCAATAATCGGGTTGCCACCGCTTGTTGATAAACCCCGATGTCGTCGGGGAAACGGCTGTCAAAGTCTTTCAGGAACTGTTCTATCGCCAAAGAAATATTTGTCACACTGGTATCCGGTGACTGAACCACGAACACCGATCCTGGAACTTGTTGCAAGCGCAGGTTGCTCATAAAGACAATATAACCCAGTTGTTGTTCCGTGCGCAGCGAACTGTAAAAAGCTGCGCGCATGACCTGTTGCAATAGTGTCATGGCCGCCTGGTCATCCAAGCTGTCACTTTCTCCTTGAACATAAAGAATAACGGCTTCGTCGTTGTGGTCGATAGGGTGAAGATGCTGATAGGCGGAACGCTTGGGGATTTCCGCGATCCTCGTTGGCTGCAGGGCGAGACTGTCCCCCTCGATTAAGTTGGCGATGGATTCTTGCCATGGCTTTATCCAAGTAGAATTAATGTTGCCATAGAGGAAGGCATCGACATTAGCGCCTTTGCGCCAGTTGAGTGCATAGTGCTGCAGATCGGAAAAACTTATGGATTCGAGCGTTTCGATCTTATCGCTATCGGACCAGAGGGAATTATTGAGATTAACAGCCAGTTGCCGATACAGTTGCCGATAGGGAGTGTTCTTAGAGCGATTGCGCCAATCCCTCAGCAAATCTTTGCGCAGTTGTAGAAAGCGATCCTCGGAAAAAGACGCCCCTTCCATTGTTGTTGCTAAGCGTTCCATTAACCGGTGTAGCTTGTCGTGATAGCCGCCAGTGATAATGTCGAGTCCCTGACTGTGTGCTTGGAGTGACAGTGAGATTCCAGCCAGCATTGCCTCGTAAGCTACTTCATTGAGCTGATCCTCGAGCAAGTCTTTGTAAATGGCATTCAACACAACGCCTTTGAGATTGCCAGAGACTTGCGGCGATTCAATTCTTATCATTGCCTGCGCCCGGGGTACGCCGAATTGTAAATCCTGGGAGGCCCAAAGTTCGAGCGCGCCTTCTTTCAAGCGTTTCGGTGTTTGAAGGCTGACATCCTTCGCAAATAGTTCGGTTGATTGGGGGACAAAGGGATTGGCAGCTGGCAGCTGTAGCTCTTTTGCTAAAGCGGGTTCTATTTTGGTTTGCTTCGAGCGGATTTTTTGTACACGGTAAGGGGTTTGATAATAGGTGCTTAACTGGTCGCTCATTAATTCTGGGTCGGTTACAGTGACCAGAGCGCGGTCTGGTGTCATCAAGGCCAACATTTTTCGAATCAAATCGGGATCGAAGCGTTGTATCAGGTAGGCGCTGCTGATCACTTCAGCCGGCGGATAGTCGGATAGACGCGAGGCCAGATTTCTAACGGTGCTGATGGCGTTACCCTGTTCCCGAAAGTTAAATGCCATTTCTGCCAATAATTTCTGTTCCTCAAATCGCCAGCGCTCTAATCCTTCGTAACGAATTTGCTGAATCTGGCGAAATACCAGAGCTTTCACGTGCTCGCGCTCCCTCAAACCCGCCTCGGTGAGCTTGAGGGTAATGCTAAAAACAGAGCGATCGGATTCAAAAGCATAACCTCCCGCCGACAAGCCCTCTGCAAGCCCCTCGCGTTTGAGCAAGGCCATCAGGCTCCCACGACCTTCGTGACCCAGTAAATTACCGATGTATTCCAGTGGCTTTTCACCATAGTAAAGACGAGTGCCAGGCAACTGAAAACTCAGAGTCATCTGCCGCAGTTCCTTGATTGGCTTCAAGACTACTTCCACCGGCAGCTGGTTTTTCGTAAATAGAGGGATTTTTTCTTGTGTTTCATCGGCGGCTGACTTCTTCTCTAAAGAAGGTGCCGACGTTATTGTGTTTCGCAGAATTAGACCAAAGCGTGGCAATACCATCTCTTGTAGCTGTTCGATACTCTCTTTGCCCGTGACCACCAGTGCCATATTGTCCGCTGAATAATGCGTCTCGTAAAAGGCTAGCAGGGCGTCTCTCACTTTATCATCGGGACGATCGGCCAGTGTGTCCAGGTTGCCAACGCTAAATTTGGCATCCGGGTGCTCGGGGTTGATGATGTCGCGGTAGACGTCGAAGCTGCGACGATAGTCATCGCGAAGTGAAGCTTGAAATTCCGAATAAACCGCTCGGCGTTCGCGTTCTACATAGAATTCATTAAACAGGGGAGCTATGAAGAATTGAGCGAAGCGGTCCAATGTCGGCTCTAGAGATTTGGCGTCGATATCGAAGTAATAGTTGGTATCGTGACGGCTGGTGTAGGCGTTATTGGAGCCTCCGTGACTGTTGATAAAACCCTGGTATTCATCGGCTTCCGGATATTTTTTTGTTCCAAGGAAAAGCATATGTTCCAGAAAATGCGCCAGACCCTGACGCTCCCAGGGATCATTGTAGTTTCCAACATCGACATTTAAAGCGGCGGCGGCCTTATCGGTATCAGGATCGGAAACCAACAGAACTTTTAGGCCGTTATCCAGTTCTTGATAATGGTATTGACGATCGTCAATGTCACCGGTTGCGATGGACAACGCCACAATTTTGGGGCTGGAAAGGCAAAATAGGCAGACGGTGAGAAGACGAAAAACCCCACGAAATTTGAGTGGTTGAGGGTGTTCACGTGTGTATGAATTCATGGTGAGCTCTCTGTGCAACTTTTGACGGGTAGAATTTTTAGTCATCATCCGACAATGAAATGATCCTTTGTGCTTCGCTTTTCAAACGGCGGCGTTATATCTGGTATCACATGGATCCTTCACGAGGTCTCCTGTTGGGATATCGCGGTTTCTTTATGAGTATTCGGCATTGGCCAGGCATTGGAGATCGCTTTTACCAGAGTTGCTAGAGGAATCGCGAAAAACACTCCCCAAAACCCCCAGAGTCCACCGAAAAAAAGCACGGCGATAATGATGACCGCGGGATGTAACTTCACAGCTTCCGAAAACAACAAAGGCGCTAGTATATTGCCGTCGAGTGTTTGGACGACTAAGTAGACGATAGCCAGAACCGCCAAGTCGTAACCGAAGCCCCACTGGAAATAGCCAATCAACAAGATGGGGAAAGCTACAGCTACCGCACCTATATAAGGAATGAGAACGGACAAACCAACTGCCAGGCTCAATAGAGCAGCGTAGCGTAAATCGAGCAACAGAAAACAAATATAGGAAATCGAGGCCACTACTAGCATTTCAATTGCTTTCCCACGCACATAGTTGGCAATTTGTAAATTCATCTCTTTCCATATCTTACTCATTACAGGGCGTTTCTCAGGTAATAACGAACTCACCCAGCCTAGAATTCCCTTACTATCTTTGAGAAAGAAAAATACCAGTACAGGGACCAGAATAAAGTAAAGAAATATGACGACCAGTAAGGGCAGATTCGCCAGAGAAAAAGATAAGATGGCCTGGCCAAAAACGCCTAATTCATGGTTTATGTGACGGATGAGTTGCTCGATTTGACCTTCTGTAACGTAGTAAGGATACTTTTCCGGCAGGAGTAAGAGTAATTCTTTTCCCTCGATTAACATCGCTGGTAGTTCAGCGAATAGACGTTCTGTTTGCTTCCAAATCACCGGGATCAAAAACACCATGGAAGCAATAGTGAAGCTGAGTAGCAGTAACCAAGCCAGGATAACTGCGAATAAGTGCGGTAGCTTTCTCTGCTTCAGCCAAACTACGATCCCCTGCATTAAAAAAGACACAATCACGGCCACTAATACGGGGCCGAGATCATTACCCATCGTCCATATGATAAGGAAGAATAGAGCTAGCAATACCAGAACTAGCACGGCTTCTTCGTTATGAAAATAACGGTTAACCCAGTTTCGAATAATAGGAATCATTTTTGTGAAAAACTCACTCTATCTGGTGTTTAACACAGTAAATACCTGTGAAAAATGACCTGGTTATCCAGGCGCATTGGCTTATATCCGTGGTAATCGGCGCATCGGACCCGAAAATACATCGACAAAATTGATAAGTGTATGTTTCGATCCTATATAAACAAAGCCTATACAAACAAAATAAGTTTGCTAGGCTCTACAGGCAAGGTTGTATTGTAAATTTTGACTCGCGTAATATTTTACTAACCGATAGTTAGCAAGCAGATTTTCTCGACCTATCCGGCTACTTTAGAGATGATACTCTAGCTGAGCGCAACGCGCTGGTGCCCACCCATTCAGGTATAAGACTAAGTGACAACTCAACGTCAGAGTAGTTTATTTATTCGGCAATTTTTTCTCTGTGCCTTTTGTGTAGCCATCACTTTTAGTGTCGGTAGTAATAGTCAAAATCTCCCTACCATCGGTCAAGGTGTAGTCCCAGCTTCATTGGAAAAAGAAAAGCGTCTGGGTCAGGCCTGGCTAAGACATTATCGCCGCCAGGTACCCATTCACTCCGATCCGCTCCTCGTTGAATATACCGAGTCTCTGATAGAGCGCATTTCTCGGCACAATGCTGACGCTGGAGATGCATTCTCTATTGTGATTGTTAAAAATCCTAGAATTAATGCCTTCGCCGTGCCGGGAGGTGTCATTGGCGTAAATAGTGGATTGTACCAATATGCCCTCTCAGAAGATCAATTTGCCAGCGTGCTTGCCCACGAGCTGGCGCATTTGAGCCAACGTCACTACGCTCGAGGGGTCGAGCAGCAAAAGGGACAGAAAGTCATCAGCATGGCGGCCCTGTTAGCCAGTTTGGTTATTGCGGCTACCAGTGGCGGCGATGTTGGAGCGGCTGCCATTCAGGCTACCCAAGCGGGTCTGATCGATCAACAATTGCGCTTTAGCCGCAATTTCGAGGAAGAAGCCGACCGCATAGGTATGTCGACACTGGTCGCCGCTGGATTCGATCCTCATGGAATGGTCGAAATGTTCGAACAGATGCAGCGTGCCTCACGCTTTGCCGCCGAACCCCCGGAGTTTTTGTTAACCCACCCGGTTACAACTAAGCGAATATCCGATGCTGAAAATCGAGCTCGAGCTTACCCAAAGGGAATGCAATCATCCAGTCTCGAATACGATCTAATCCGGGCTCGAGTACTTTTTTTTCAAGAGGAAACGCCGCAGCAAGCCATTAATCGCTTTCAAAGTGAACTGAGGGGCTTTAGCCCCTCGCAAAGCGCCAGCCATTACGGATTGGTGCTGGCATTGACGGCAGCAAAAGAATACGAGCGTGCTTTCGATACGCTGACACCACTACTCGAACGCCATCCGGAACAAATTAATCTGATTATCGCTAAATCCGATATCGAAGCCGGAAAAAATAATCTTGATGGCGCAATTAAAACTATAGTTGATGCATTAAAAGCAGAGCCGGGCAACTATGCGTTACAGTTTCAATTAAGCCAATTATATATGCTGAAAACCCAATATCGCCTCGCTATGAATGTATTGGATCAGCTCAAACAAGATCGTCCCAATGACCCTTTTATTTATTACCATCTCGCCGAACTTTCCGGATTGTCGGGAGATATTTTGAAACTTCATCAGTCGCGCGCCGAATATTTCATTCTATACGGCAATTTCGAACAGGCTAAAAACCAACTTAAAAATATCCTGAAAAAATTTCCAGACAATCAATTCGTTGTTGTTCAAGCTAGGCAGCGATTAAAAGATATCGAAGTGCTGGAAAAAGAAATGAAGCTATAAAAACAGTTATTTTTTAAGAAAAGTCTACTTTTTTGTTCTTTACTGATTCCTGTTTTTATTTTTTTATAGAAAAGCCATCATCCGTTATTGTCGATATTCAAAGAAGGCTCGGTAATAAAATAGCTTATGTGGCTTATTCCTGGGTGAATTAACGGGGTCCAGCTATTCGGTGAACTTTTTTTACCAAATTATCGGGACTGATGGTTAAATCGGTAATTCAGCTCCACAAAAACGGCAGTAGTTAGCATCGTTCTCATGGCCACTACGCTCGCAGTTTTGACAATGCTTTGATTGTCGCTGTCGCTGCATTTCTTGGGCGATTTCTGCGGTAAATACGCCTGTCGGCACAGCAATAATCGAATAACCGGTTAGCATTACCATGGTGGCAATTATCTGCCCTAACATGGTGTGCGGGGTAATATCCCCATAGCCTACTGTCGTGATGGTTACGATGGTCCAGTAGATGCTGCGCGGAATGCTGGTAAAGCCATTTTCGGGCCCCTCGACAATAAACATAAGAGAACCAAAAATAGTGGCGAGCACCATTACTGCCGAAAAAAATACTAAAATTTTCCGGCGCGACATTAACAACGAGCGAGATAATATATTTGCTTCCGAGAGATATCGAGCCAGTTTGAGGATACGAAATACTCTCAGAACTCTCAGTAAACGTACAATCAGTAGGTAACTGATGTCGGTCATGAATAGACTGAGATAGGTGGGAAAAATGGATAATAAATCCACTAATCCATAGAAGCTGAAAACGTAGCGCCAACGATTGGGTGAGCAATAGACGCGCAGTACGTATTCAAAGGTAAAGAGTATAGTGAATGCCCACTCCAGGAACTTGAGAGAAAACTTCCAATCACTGGGCACAATGCTTAGAGAATCCAGGATAACAATAAAGACGCTGGTAATAATCAGATAGATTAGCAGTAGATCAAACAGTTTACCCGCCGGTGTCTCGTGTCCGAAAATAATACGGTAAAGCTGTGGTTTTATGTCATTATTGTCGCTTGCTGTTTTTGCCATAAATATTGTCCTTAAATATCGTCTCAGCAGTAATTACTATGAAGAAAAACTCGCGTTTAGTATATTCCACGGAAACGGGTCGTGTCAGGGTTGCTGAAAAACAAGAAGTTACGTCGAATGACGATGGCGTCATCCGGATTTTTCGCGAAAGCCGTAAGGGTAGCGGCGTTAGTGTGATTGCAGGCCTGCCGATCGATACGGACGTGAAACAGCTGGCGAAAAGTTTAAAAAAGGCCCTTGGGGTTGGCGGCAGTATCAAAAATAACGCCATTGAAATACAAAGTGATCAACGCGAAAAAATACGCGTTATATTAATGAACAAGGGATTTAATGTAAAAATAGCTGGTGGCTAGCCCATCAAAGAATCCAATTTTAGTTCAGTCATTAAATCACGGGGCAGACGACTTAACGATCAGACAGTATATTTGTTCTCGCGAATGCTGTTAATCGAAAAAATATATTCCCGGATCCATTCCGCGCTCGGCTAACACGCCAAATCGCGCAAATTAATATTCCTCTCACGGCGATTTCCCTTGACACAACTCAATGCAAAACAGAAAGAGGCCGTTCGCTACGTCGATGGACCCTGCCTGGTTCTGGCGGGAGCAGGCAGTGGTAAGACCAGCGTCATCACCCAAAAAATCGCTTATTTAATTAGCGAATGTCAGCTCAAAGCCAGAAATATAGCGGCGTTAACTTTCACTAATAAAGCCGCGCGCGAGATGAAAACACGTGTGGGAAAATTGATTAAGCAGCCTCAGGCCAGAGGTTTGATCGTCTCCACTTTTCACAATCTTGGGCTCACGATTATTCGTCAGCATTTATCTCAGTTTGGCTATCGCGAAGGCTTCTCCATTTTTGATGCAGAGGATTCTCGATCCTTGCTGAAGCAGTTAATGTTGAATACCAGTGATTTGGATGAAGAGTACTTGGAGCGTGCGCAGCGGCAGATTTCCTCGTGGAAGAATCAATTCCTCCTTCCTGAAAAAGCGCTGATTCAGACGAAAGACCCAGCGGAAACACGAATTGCTGAGATTTATCAGCGGTATTGTCAATCTTTGTTGATCTACAACGCGGTTGATTTCGATGATCTTATTCTGCAACCGATTCGTGTTTTTTCTGAATCTCCAGATCTTTTAAGCCACTGGCAACGGCGTATTCGCTATCTGTTGATAGACGAGTATCAGGATACCAACACCAGTCAATACCATCTTATACGTCTGCTGGTTGCCAATCGAGCGGCGCTTACGGTAGTGGGCGATGATGATCAGTCTATTTACGCGTGGCGCGGCGCTCGTCCGGAAAACTTATCCATTTTGCAGCGGGACTTTTCTAACCTCAAAGTCATCAAGTTAGAGCAGAATTACCGTTCTACGCAGCGTATCTTGGGGGCGGCCAATCATTTAATCGGCCAGAATCCTCACGAGTTCACTAAAGTTTTGTGGAGCGACAAGGGCTATGGGGAGCTCATACGTCTGATACGTACGAATACCGATGAGGCGGAAGCTGAGCGCGTCGCCACGGAGCTTGTGACTCAGCGATTGCAACGTCGCGCGCGGTACCGGGATTTCGCGGTTCTCTATCGAAGTAATCACCAAGCCCGCCTATTGGAATTGAAGCTGCAACAGTACCAGGTGCCGTATGCCATTAGTGGAGGAACTTCTTTCTTCGCGCGCCGCGAAGTTAAGGATGTGATGGCCTATTTGCGTTTAATTGTAAATCCTGACGACGATAATGCTCTATTACGGATTATTAACACGCCTCGTCGGCAGTTAGGCGCCGGCACCATAGAGACGCTGAGTCAGTATGCCGGCCGCCGACAACAGCCACTGTTCGCGGCTGCTCAAGAAATTGGTTTAGAAGAACAGTTGTCGCCCACTGTTTATCAACGTTTGCAACGGTTTACCCAGTGGATCCAACACGTAACCCGGCAGTGTGAACAAGAGGATCCTGTGGCCGCATTGCAGGAAATGCTGGAAGATATGGATTACTCCGGCTGGCTCAACCAGCAAAGCAGTTCGCCAAAGGTAGCCGAGCGGCGTATGGAAAATGTGAATTTTTTACTCAGTTCGATTAGTAAAATGCTGAGCCGAGCCGATAAAGAGGCAGCGAGCGAGCGGTCCTCGTTTGGCTTAAAAGATGCAATCGCCAACTTGCTTTTACAGGATCTTTTGGAACAACAGCAGGAAGAAGACGATAGTGATCGGGTGCAGCTGATGACTTTACACGCGGCTAAAGGCTTGGAATTTCCTCATGTCTTTATCATTGGTGTGGAAGAAGAGTTATTGCCCCACCGCACTAGCATTGAGGAAAATAATATCGATGAAGAGCGTCGCTTGGCTTACGTTGGCATTACTCGAGCACAACTTTCATTGACGCTGACCGTGGCGTCTAAGCGAAAGCAGTTTGGAGAGATGATTGACTCGAGCCCTAGTCGTTTCATCGATGAGCTTCCGCAGGAAATGTTGCAACGAGAGGGGTTTGAGCAGCACGATCCCGAACAGAATGCTAAAAAGGGAGAGGCCGCCTTGGGAAGTTTATTAAATTTATTTGATTGATGTTCAGTAGCGGAGCTTTACTGTCGCGCGCGCTGATGCTGCTGAGATGAATAGTGAAATACCTCCCTGTATTTCATTTTTTAGTGATGGTTGTGTGTTCGCAGCGGGCTAATTTCATCAAAACTAACGGAGTGATTGCTGAGCTGATAAGAAAGTTTGTTGCAGTTGCTTATCGGTCGAATCAGGAATTTGCTTTATCAATTACCCGATTCGGTCAGCATGTAGTCCACAGTGGCATTGATTTCTTCATCCGAACAGTCCATGCACAAACCTTTGGCCGGCATGCCGCCGATGCCATTGATGGCGTTTGCGTAGAGCGTTTCAACGCCTTTGCTGCTCTTGCGTGCACCCCAGGCATCGGTATCTCCAAATTTTGGCGCGCCCGCGGCACCGGTGCTGTGGCAGGCAACACATTTAGACTGGTATATTTCACTGCCACTGCGAGGTCCGGAGGCGACCTCAATGACAGCTGCTGCGCATGGGTCACCGGCCATGCAGACTTTACCTACGGGAGCCAATCGATTAACAATATCTTCTTCGACGCTAGCATTAGTCAATATAGAAAATATGGCTGTAATTCCTAAGATTGCGATAGTGGCGAACCTTTTTGTAATCACTGGATAACTAACCTCACTGCTTAAGTTAAAAATTCCGCCAATTATAACGACTTATTATTGTGTGAACAAAGCTTGTGTTGGATGTCTGGTATTTAGATTCTCAATTAGTTCTATTTGGTTTACTGTAAAGCAGAGCAGCAGCGGTCCCGGCTATATTTCTGCTAGCTCGGGTTAGCGCTTTTTTTCCATGGCGAGAGTGTTGCGACATAAATCCCAGAGGGTTATATTCGCACTCCCATTTAAAGGGAGTTGTTGGTATAGGGGCTATTGATTAAGATCAACAACGGGGATTGTCGGGGATGTTCGTCTTTGCAAGGCGGGCTGTATTTATGATGACTAAATTTCAAGTGGCTCAGGCAACAAAATAATTATGAAAACTGTCGTTTATCCCGGTACCTTTGATCCTGTTACCAACGGACATATCGATCTCATTGGACGCGCCCTCAATTTGTTCGATCAGGTCATCGTAGCCATTGCCGAAAGCCGCAATAAGCGCCCTTTGTTTAGTCTTGACGAGCGAGTGGCAATGGTTAGCGACGCGCTTTCAGATTTTGACAGAGTCGAAGTTTGTGGTTTCGATTGCCTGCTGGCGGACTTTGTTAGACAGAAAGGTGCAACCGTACTGATACGGGGGCTGCGAGTTGTGTCAGATTTTGAGTACGAATTTCAGTTAGCCAACATGAACCGCACGTTGTTGCCTGAGATGGAAAGTGTATTTTTGACTCCACCGGAAAAATTTTCATATATATCCTCTACGCTCATTCGGGAAATTGCCGCGCTTGGCGGCGATGTGAGTGCGTTTGTGCCAGAGGTAGTAGAGAATGCAATAGAAGCGAAATTCTCAAAGCGCGCCGTTCCATAGCGACAGCGTATCCACTACTGCATGTGCGGGATAAATAATGCAGGAATAACAATGCGACGCGTTTCCGGTTACCGGCCCCCCGCCTGTTATGGAGTTCCCAAACCTTAACAGCACATTTTCTGTGCAATTCCCGGAGCGTGCCAACGGGTTCCAGCATATGTGATGTTCTATTAAAAGATGATTGGCAGTCCTTTAATATTTT
>JBLIHY010000016.1:0-28525 GCA_047634655.1 Cellvibrionaceae bacterium | reverse complement strand
CATTTCGTGTGGTAGGTTTGCCGCTTCCAGTTCATTAGCCAAGCCTGCGTATTGGTCCATGGTAATTGCTGTATCGGCGGTGCCGTGTAGGATCAAATATTTTCCTTTGGCATTGCTGTAGTTTTGGCCTTCGGGTGTTTTTAGACCGCCATGAAAAGTAACAAAGCCTTTCATGTCTGCCCCAGAGCGGGCCATTTCCAGGACTGCTGCACCGCCAAAACAGTAACCCATGGCCACTGTGTTATCGGTATTGGCGCCTTTAGCTTTGGCAACATTTACGGCGCCGTTTATGAGGTCGCGCATTTTCTGGCGATCTTTATAAAGCTCACCGGTATGTTGACGTTTGTCTTCAATTTTTGTGGGGCGAACACCTGAGCCGAATAAATCAGCGGCAAAAACTGCATACCCTTCCGCGGCGAGCATCTCGGCACGTTTGACTTCGTAGTCGGTAAGACCATCCCAGTCGTGAATTAGTAAGACTAATGGCGCATCTTTATTTGGGCTGACGTAATAACCCTGGTAATCAGTGCCGTTGACTTGGTAATTAATGATTTCGCCAGCAGTCGACAGCGACGATAAGAACAGCAGTGTTAACGTTAACAGGGTTGTGCGCATGATGAGTTCCTCAACAAATGATTAGTTTAGGTAAGACTTCAACGATCATTTTACAGCGCAATGCTTACATGCGTCGACAAATATGGGTGTGATTTGCCTTGTATTTAATGGAAATTTTTTAAACGTTGTGATTCTTTGCTTTCATCTCAGAGTGGCGGAGGAGAATTTCTCACTGAGAATCAAGGAGTCTGGTCTTGCCCCTTGATATTGTCTAAGTCTGCTAGAAGTAGAGGTAGTGACTTTTAATAAATGGGCAATTGTCAAATCAAGTCGAAACTAATACAGTTAATCATTAACGAGAATTTGCTTGCCCAGCGCGTTCAGCAAACTCAATCGAGTTTGAGCCCATCGGTCCTAATTCAGCAGGTCGTTACCATTCAATGAATCATTTTTTATTGCCTATCGCAGGTGGCTTGCTTATCGGTTTTGCCTCTGCTTTGCTTTTGCTGTTTCGTGGAAAAATAGCCGGTATTAGCGGAATTTTATGGGGAGCATTAGCCACTACTGGAAGTGATAAATTTTGGCGGTGGCTGTTCTTGCTTGGTTTAATCATTGGCGCAGCGCTTTATCACTGGATTAGCGGTGCGCCAGTACCATCGAGTAATTCATCACTCATCTCCGCTATCGTAGGCGGTTTAATCGTGGGCATTGGAACAAAATTGGGCAGCGGCTGTACCAGCGGCCATGGTGTCTGCGGTATCGGGCGATTGTCCATGCGATCGATTGTGGCGACTTGCATCTTTATGGTTACGGGCATACTCACCGTCTATTTGTTGAGACATGTTTTTTGATGAAAAATAGTAGCTCTTTGATATCTGGAGTCTTGTTCGGGACGGGGCTCGCGGCCTCAGGTATGACAGATACGGCAAAAGTGCTTGGCTTTTTAGATGTCACGGGCGATTGGGTGCCGGATTTACTCTTTGTAATGATTTCAGCGCTGTTGGTTACGCTCATTACCTTTAGATTGATTCTAAAACGGTCTGCGCCTTTGTGTGATACCTCGTTTGCCTTACCACAGAAAAAACGGCTCGATAGCCAACTGATTTGGGGGGCCGCGCTATTTGGCATTGGTTGGGGTATTTATGGTTATTGTCCAGGACCAGCCATTGCATCACTGGCGTATTTACAACTTGAGACTGTGGCATTTGTTGTCATGATGATTCTTGGAATGTTTGTAGCGGATATCAGGATTTTTCGCAGATAGTTAGCTCACCCTGTGGGCGTAAGTATTCATTAATATCGTTTAAAAGCCTCTTGTCGGGTTCGATAGCTGAGGTGCTTTCATCACCGATCATTCAATTTTTCTATTATCCTTCAAGAAAACTACGAGGCATTAAGCCATGGTTATCTTCACTGTTTCTCACAACAATACCCATAAAAATCCGTGAAATAGGCGGGTAAGAACCTCCATTTCATTTTTAATCGTTTTTAGTCAGAAAATCCCGAGCTGATTATTGCTAGCCGGAGCTAATGATTATTGGTCAGATGCTTGCCAAAAATGCTCTGAAATTTCAAAGCTTCGGAGCCAAGAGTCGGAGTTTATCGCATCCCACTTCCGCTCTTTTATCCACATCCCTGCAGCCAACGCAGTACTTGTGGTCTATTTTAAATCTCAGGATATTGTTTGTTTTGGTTCTGTAGTCACTACCAAAAATTTATACAGTAACGAAATTGTAGAGTCGAGGTCGGCAATTGACAAATAGCGATTGCGCTCAGAAATAGTAAGTGATTTGCACTATGTAAGTAGAAGCCCCTGTGGTTGTTTTTGATAGGCGAGCCGGCTTGGCATCAAGGGTGAACCCAGAAAAACATCTTAAAGTAGTGGTCTGCTCCCTCAAAGTCGCGTTAGAATCTCGGCCTGCGTCCCCGTAGCTCAGCTGGATAGAGCGTTTGCCTCCTATTTTGTACATATGTGTACGCAGATGGGCGCCAGGGTGGGAAACTCCTTGTGCGAATTTGCTCAAATTCAGGGAACCCTCAGCATGTTGTGGTGGCAATCCTGAGCCAAGCCCCATGTGGGAAGGTGCAGAGACTTGACGGGCAGCACCTAAGGGCATGCCGCCTACGGTGAAGAGAAAGTCCAGCTCACAAACAGTCTTTGATTGGTAGCGAAAGCTATGGTGGGATGAAGCGAAAGGTCACAGGTTCGAATCCTGTCGGGGACGCCAAAATTTCACTACATCCCCAATGGTAAATTACTAATCCGAGGCCATTGGCTTTTGCAATACAATATTAGTCTCGTTGCGTTTACCACCAATTAGTTCCCCAAAACCGCGGCCAATAGCAGCGTTTTGACAACCATATTAACTTTCCATATTCTCTACAAAGCCAGGAAACTTCCTGTATACTATCGCGCGCTTTTACCCAAGCATAAACATTCCAGTATTTAGACGAGCCGTTTCATGACTGACCTATCTCTCTACCGCAATATCGGTATCTTTGCCCACGTTGATGCAGGCAAGACCACGACCACTGAACGTATACTCAAGTTAACCGGTAAAATCCATAAAACCGGTGAAGTGCACGATGGTGCTGCAACTACAGATTTTATGGAGCAGGAGCAGGAGCGTGGCATCACCATCCAATCGGCCGCCACTACCTGTTTCTGGAAAGAAAACCGTCTGAATATTATCGATACGCCAGGCCACGTAGACTTCACTGTCGAAGTCTACCGATCTCTAAAGGTACTAGATGGCGGCGTCGGTGTGTTTTGTGGTTCCGGCGGAGTTGAGCCGCAATCCGAGACAAACTGGCGTTATGCCAACGAATCCGAAGTAGCCCGAATCATTTTTATTAATAAGTTGGATCGCGTCGGTGCCGATTTTATTCGCGTAGTGGAACAAATTAAAAAAGTGCTGGGCGCTAATCCACTGGTTATGACTTTGCCAATTGGCCGCGAGGACGAATTTAAAGGCGTTGTCGATTTGCTGCATAAGAAAGCTTATGTTTGGGACGATAGCGGCTTACCCGAAAACTTTGAAGAAGTCGATATTCCCGCCGATATGATGGATGACGTGGAGATGTATCGCGAACAGATTATCGAAACGGCTGTCGAGCAGGACGATGATCTGATGATGTCTTATATGGAGGGCGAAGAGCCTTCCATCGATGAGATCAAGCACTGCATCCAAAAGGGTACGATTAATTTGTCCTTTTTCCCGACTTTCTGCGGCTCTGCCTTCAAAAACAAAGGTATTCAACTAATTCTCGATGCTGTCGTGGATTACCTGCCGAATCCGACACAAGTGCAGCCTCAGCCCCTGACTGATGCCGAGGGAACTGACACGGGTCAAGTGGCTATAGTTTCTGTGGATGAGCCTTTCCGCGCGCTGGCATTCAAGATTATGGACGATCGTTTCGGAGCTCTGACGTTTATCCGTATTTATTCCGGAAAGATTAAAAAAGGTACGACAGTGCTGAACTCATTCACCGGCAAGTCTGAGCGAATTGGTCGTATGGTGGAGATGCATGCCGACGAGCGCAAGGAATTGGATGCAGCGCAAGCTGGAGATATTATCGCAATTGTCGGTATGAAAAATGTTCAAACCGGTCACACGCTATGTGATCCGAATCATCCTTGTACACTGGAACCAATGGTGTTTCCCGATCCGGTTATCTCAATAGCAGTCTCTCCAAAAGACAAGGGTGGCTCTGAAAAAATGAGTACTGCCATCGGCAAGATGGTAGCCGAAGATCCCACCTTCCAGGTTGAAACCGATCAGGACTCTGGTGAAACTATTCTGAAAGGCATGGGTGAGCTGCATCTGGATATTAAAGTTGATATTCTCAAGCGAACGTACGGGGTCGAGCTTGAAGTGGGGCAGCCCCAAGTAGCCTATCGCGAAACCATTACTCAAGCCATTGAAGACAGCTATACCCACAAGAAGCAGTCGGGAGGATCTGGACAATTCGGAAAAATTGATTATCGAATCCGTCCTGGTGAACCCGGTTCTGACTTCAAATTTGAATCCAAAGTGGTGGGTGGTAACGTTCCCAAAGAATTTTTTCCAGCCATTGAAAAGGGCTTTAAAAGTATGATGGGAGAGGGTCCATTGGCCGGCTTCCCCGTCCTCGACGTCGAGTTCGAGCTCTATGATGGGTCCTATCACGCGGTTGACTCATCGGCGATTGCCTTTGAAATTGCAGCTAAGTCTGCCTTTCGTCAATCGCTGCCAAAAGCGGGTCCGCAATTGCTAGAACCCGTTATGAAGGTAGACGTTTTTACGCCGGAACATCATGTGGGCGATGTTATTGGCGATCTCAGTCGTCGTCGTGGCATGATTAAAGAGCAGGAGCCCAACGTTACCGGTATTCGCATTAAAGCCGATGTGCCACTGGCAGAAATGTTCGGTTATATTGGCCAACTACGGACTATGACTTCTGGTCGTGGTCAGTTTTCCATGGAATTCTCTCATTATTCGCCTTGTCCAGCTCAGGTAGCGGAAGAAGTGATTATTAAGGAGAAAGAAAGGAAAGCCAGTAGCACCAAGTAAATTACGACGGTAGCGCCTCACCCAAATACATTCACTGCATCTGCCCCTTTCGGTTGTCCACCGATAAGAAAGTCTTGGTCAAACCGAGAGGCTTTCATGGGCAAATGAGGTGATTAAAGGGCGCTACCATTGTCGCGACTGTTCACAGTAATATCCCAAACCTTGTCCTTCGTCCTAAGTGCTAAATCGCGCTTATCTCTGCCCTCGTGCATATCCCGATTTTCTTTTCGGCCACACTTATTGTAAGCTTCCACTGGAAGTCGATAACACTAGTTAACGATAGGTACGTCGAATAATCCCCTAACTCTTCGCGATCCAGCCCCAATGATTTGAGTTTAGGCACGGTGAAATACTCACCATAAATCTTGCCCTAATCTTACAAATATTACCGTTGGGAGCACAGCAAATAATGATGGGCTGTGAATAGTGAGACGCTTGAAATCATTCCGTTGCGTGGTTAACGATGCAAAGGATCATTAACGTTTCATACTGAATTTGAGCGAAACTTGAGCGTCGTCAGCTTGTAGAATGGCCGACCCGCAACATAAATCCGTAACATACATAAAAGTACAACAAAAAAGGCTTTTAACTGCCACTCCGGTTTTATGAATAACTTGTCTCCCAATCAATCATCCACTCGTCCCTTCTACACCATAGGGGCGCTACTGCTCTTGATGCTGCCTTTTATACTTAAAGGCAGCAGCCCGTCTTCAATATTTGAGCGCGTTATCAGCCAGGGTTATTTGTCCATCCTCTCCAGTAATGGCCCTATTACCTACTACGAGGGGCCTCTGGGGCTAACCGGTTTTGAGTACGAGTTGGCTAAGGCTTTTGCCGATGAAATGCGTATCGAATTAGTTCTCAAAGATGAATCTAATCTTGGCAAGATGTTGCATCAAATCGGCAGGGGCGAAGCACAGTTCGCCGCCTATAATCTAGGTGTAACCGATAGCCGGCGACGGACTTTGCAGTTTTCAGAACCCTACATGGAGTTGACTCAGCAAGTCATTTATCGCCGTGGTAGCGACAAACCCAAGAGCATTGAAGACTTATATGGCAAAGATATTATTCTTGTGGCCAATAGTGCTCAGGCGGAAATGATGGGTGCTCTCAAAATAGAACATCCAGAACTCACCTGGCGCGAGTTGGATGGATTGGAACAATTGGATTTATTAGAAAGTGTTCACAGTGAGCGCGCCGAAATTACCATCGTCGATTCAACGGCATTCACCGTCAATAAAAACATTTATCCCCGAGCGCGTCACGCCTTTGATCTTCCGGTGATCAACCGTATCGCGTGGGCCTTTCCCAAGAATAGCGACCAGAGTCTTATTAAAGCTGCCAATCGCTTTCTGCTGGATTTCCGTCAGTCCGGTCAGTTGCAGAAGTTGGTTGATAAATACTTTTTTGACAATAAGTCTCTGGATGAGGCTGGTGCGCTCACTTTTTCCAGTCATATCGACAGTCACTTGCCAAAGTGGGAGCAGTATTTTCGCGATACAGCGGATAAATTTGGTGTCGATTGGTTGCTCCTTGCGGCAATGAGTTATCAGGAATCCCATTGGCGGGCCAATGCTCGCTCCTATACCGGAGTCCGCGGTTTAATGATGCTGACTCGTAATACCGCGAAACAAATCGGCATTAAAAATCGTACCGATCCACAGCAAAGTATTTATGGTGGAGCTAAATATTTCACCCAAATTACCAACCGTTTACCGACGCGCATCAAAAACCCCGATCGGCTGTGGATGGCACTGGCCGCTTATAATGTGGGGCTGGGCCACCTGGAAGATGCACGCATTCTGACTCAAAGACAAGGCGGAAACCCCTATCTATGGGAGGATGTCAAGAAAAGGCTGCCGCTGTTAAGCAAGAAAAAATATTACAAAAAAACTAAACATGGTTATGCTCGCGGCTGGGAGCCAGTGAGTTACGTCGAAAATATTCGTAAATACCATAATATTTTGGTCTGGTATAACCAATCCCAGCAAAAGCGTCTTGTCCAAAAATTGCCAGATGAGGCCAGCGTGATCAATCTTTCTGATGTTCAATACGGTGAATTCTCGCAATTGTAGTGGCCCTGAATTTTGCATAGAGAACATCAGAGAGACACTCTAGAATAGTGTGCTAATCACTTTTCTAGAGTGTCTCTCTGATCATTTCGATCACCGGTTCAATATCGGGCCGCCGTCTTCGCCAAATCGTAAACGACTCAGCTCCTTGTGCTACCAGCATCCCCAGCCCATCACTTAAGCAGCGAGCACCGCAATCACTGGCCCATTGTAAAAAAGGGGTTCTCTGCTTGCCGTATACCATGTCGTAACAGCGACTATGTTCGCCGATAACTTTGTCGGGAACTGGCGGTAAGTCACCAGCCAGGCTGGCAGAGGTGCCATTGAGCACTAGGTCAAATCGATATCGAGGGATATCCCGATAAGTAACGGCCTGTATACTGAATTTTTCAGAAAATATCTTTACAAGTTCTCTTGCTTTTTCAACAGTCCGGTTGGCAATAACAATCATTGACGGATTTTCTTCAATGATGGGTTGTAAGATGCCGCGAACGGCACCACCCGCGCCCAGTATTAATAAGCGTTTGTGTGTGATCGGCCAATTGAGTCGATCGATTAGGTCCGTAATCAAGCCTACGCCATCGGTGTTATCCCCAGCGAGGCGTTGGTCCTTGTCTAGAAACAAAGTGTTCACCGCCCCCGCTAGCTGCGCCCGAGGGGTAAGCACCTGCGCCAGTTCGAACGCTTGTTGTTTGAACGGTACCGTGATATTTAAACCCTTGCCGCCATCATTAAAAAAATTATGAACAGATACGGCAAAATCATCGAGGGGAATACACACGGCCGAATACTCCATCGCCTGATGAGTCTGCTGAGCAAAGGCTTGTTGCAACCGTGGGGATTTGGAGTGCGCGATAGGATTGCCAAAGACCGCATAATGCTCCACTGATTGGTCGAGGTCACTCATGGTTGATGGGCCAACCAATCCCGCGCAGGTAGGAATTCTTCCGTCAATTCGGCTTCGGGGCTACCGGCTTCGGGTCGATAATCGTACTGCCAACGCACCAATGGTGGTAGTGACATTAATATAGATTCAGTTCGACCACCGGATTGCAGTCCAAACAGCGTGCCGCGATCAAATACCAAATTAAATTCAACATATCGTCCACGTCGATAAAGTTGAAATTGACGTTCGCGATCACTGTAGTGGTGGTTCTTCCGGCTTTGCAGGATTGGCATGTAGGCATCCAAATAGCCATTGCCAATAGACTGTAGTAGGGCAAAGCTCTTTGTAAACCCCAGTTCGTTAAAATCATCGAAAAATAAACCGCCGATACCTCTGGCTTCATTTCGATGCTTTAGAAAAAAGTACTCATCGCACCAATGTTTGAAGCGCGGATAAATTTCGTCGCCAAATTCAACACAGTTGTCGTAAGCGACTTTATGCCAATGGATACAGTCCTCTTCAAATGCATAGTAGGGTGTCAGATCGTAACCGCCTCCAAACCACCACACGGGGCTCGTGCCCGGCTTTTCGGCAATAAAAAAACGTACATTCATGTGGCTGGTAGGGACATAAGGATTGAGTGGGTGAATGACCAGTGAAACACCCATGGCTTCGAAGGAGCGGCCCGCCAATTCAGGTCGATGAGCTGTTGCTGAGGCCGGCATAGCCGCTCCGTAAACATGGGAAAAATTCACCCCTCCCTTTTCTATTACACCGCTATTGGCAAGTGCTCGCGTGCGTCCGCCGCCGCCTTCGGGTCGATCCCAGCAGTCTTCGGTAAAGGCTCGCTCACCGTTGGCGCGAGCCAGTGAGTTACAGATGGTGTCCTGAAGATTGAGTAGATAGTTTTTTATTGCGTTCTTATCGGGTCTGTTCATGGCATTTGTATTAAAGGTGAATTGAGAAAATGATAGTCAGCGGGTAGATGAAAGAAGGTTTCCCATGGGCGCTTTGCTAAGTACTTTATTGTTATCCATCGATTATCTGGCCAGGGAGCTTTTATTGGCAGACAACTAACCTGTCGATTAAGCGCGTACAAGTGCCATGGTGTTTAGGTCGCGAATTTCCGAAGGCCTCTGATTTTTGCCGATTACTCCTGGAGTAATAAACTCTAGTTGTGGGCTGCGGCCAAAATAGCAGCGAACCTTCAAGCGAGTAGTTGCTGAAGGTTTGGATTGCCTATTGGCAGAGGTGGAAATAATGGGTCCGCCATAGCAGTTGCAGAGCGCTTGTACCAACGGGTGGTCGCTAACCCGAATGGCGACGCCTGAATGGTTACCGCTAACCCAGTTGGGAATTTGTTGATGATGGGGCACTATCCAGGTAAAAGGCCCCGGCCAAGTTTTTTTCAGGTGCTGGAATTTTTCGTCGCTGATATCGTCCAGTAAGAAATCAAACTGTCCAATGGCAGAACCTATCAAGATTAACCCCTTGTTAATGGAGCGCTCCTTTAGTTGTAAAATCTTCCGCACGGCAAATTCATTAAAGGGATCGCAACCTAAACCCCAGACTCCTTCGGTCGGATAAGCAACAACGCCGCCCCCACCAATAATTTTGGCTGCTATTTTTACCGACACAGAGCGAGACCAGTCAATCATAGATTTTGCTGTTTAATAATCGGTTATTGGATGGTTTTTCTAACAACTTCATAACCCCAGTCCGAGTGCTTGACAATACCCTTGATTTCCAGATTCAGGAACATTGCCGCGATTTTTGAGCTACTCAATCCGGTGCGCTCAATAATTTGTTCGATAGAGACAATATCATAACCTATAGAATCCATAATTTTTTGTTCGTTTTCGTCCAGATCCGCACAAAATTCGGGAATGGCTTGGCTGCTCTCTGTTGCGGTAGTGGTCGTTATCTGCTGCTTTACAGTGGCTGGCTGGTCGGCAAAGTGGCTGAGCATTCCACCCAGGTTCTCGATGATATCTTGTGCGGACTCCACCAGGTGAGCGCCCTGCTTGATTAATGTGTGACAACCTTTGGCCTGTGGGTTATGGATAGAACTGGGCAAGGCAAATACTTCACGATTCTGTTCGAGCGCAAAACGCGCTGTAATTAACGAGCCACTTCTCAAAGCTGCTTCCATTACCAACACCGCGAGACTTAGTCCACTAATGATGCGATTACGTCGCGGGAAATTGGTTGCACGAGGTTCGACACCGGGAACAAATTCGGTAATCAATAGCCCCTGGTTTGCCAAAATAGCGTCTGCCAGTTGCCGGTGGTGATGAGGGTAAATCTGATCGATTCCTGTGGCCATGACGGCAATAGTGCCGCCCTTTGCCGCCAAGCTAGCCTCGTGAGCAAAGCCATCAATGCCTATGGCCAGCCCGCTGGTAATGGTAAAGCCGCTTTTCGCCAAATAGTGTGCAAAAGCCTTGGTATTCTCAATACCCGCTTGTGTCGGATGCCGGGTGCCAACAATAGCAATTTGCGGTAGCGACAAAAGCGCTGTATTGCCTTTGGTAAACAATAACGGTGGAGGTTGATGAATTTGATGCAATAAACTTGGGTATTCTGAGTCCATATGAGAGATCAAGCAGGCGCTTTGTTGCTCAATGACTTCGAGTATTTGTTGGCTGCGGCGAGCCAATTTACTCGCATGCTCTCGCTGTTGGAATTCACGGAGTATCGTTACGGCAGCACTAGGTAGTGCTGGCAACTCGTCGGGAGTGCGTTTGAGGACAGCAGTTGCCGAGCCGAAGCGCTCGACATAAGACCAATAACGACTGGGGCCAACACCGGGTAGCAGGGAAAGCATTAGAACGCAGAGGGCAGGATTTTCCATTAGTTCTTCCTTGAACATCTAACTCCGGAAATTGATCGCTTATCAAGCTGAGCAAGTAGTTAGGGGTTGCGGACGTTGTCTCCAACTTTAATACCGCGATCCGCTTCCAATACTAGAGCCAGGCTCATCTTTTCAAATGTCTGAAAGATCATCATCATGCCAGCGCGCTGGTCGGGAAGAGTAATTATTTGATCTTTGCGCGTTTCCGCCAAGCGATCGGTAATGACTTCGCCAAGTCGGTAGATAGCCAGCATGTTGCCAGGCTCAATCTCATCGCGTTCGCCAACATTGACGGCAACTACATCTAATAAACCGACCTGGAAGACTCCGCGCTCAACATTAATGATCTTGCCGTTGATCGTATTTTCTGACTCGGAAGGAAAGAAGGTCGGTTCGATTAATCGCACTTCGGTTGGTAGAATCCGATCGCCAATACGAATATCGCTGGTGGCGCGGGTTACTGAAAGTGTGGCGATATCGCTGTCCAGGGCTCGCATACTGGCGCTACCGATATCGATGACCTGAACACCCAGCACCTCATCGGTGTCTGGATCGATATATTCGCTGCCAATCCGGTAAATACCATAAACAGGGATGTTGAGGGCAAAATCACCGCGGGCAAAAAGGCGATCGCCGGAGCCTAGTATCAAGCGTTTTTCCTGACCGGCAACAACATAGGGAGAATCGATAAAATTGGCTTCTTCCATTATCCGGTTGTTTAGCAACCAGCTATTAATTTGCTCTAGGGGGATGCTTGGAATGGCATTGGTAATGGCTAAGGGACGCATTCGAGGCAACAGCTTGACGGTGCCAGTCGAGGGACTCATTTTATGAGTGCGGTTAACCGTCAGACGCGGTTTGCCATCAACATAGACTAGGCTGATAACATCGCCAGGAAAAATTAAATGGGGGTTTTCGATTTGTGGATTGAGATGCCAGATCTCCGGCCAATACCAAGGGATATTTAAAAATTTATTGGAGATATCCCAGAGGGTATCGTGTTTTTGTACCACATAGCGCTCGGGAAAATCCTCCCGAAATGTTTTCTGTGCAAAGGCCGCAGGGATATTGAGATAAATTGCCAGTGCAATAATAAAAACTCGAAGTGTATTTTTCATGGACCTAGTCCTATTTTTGTGCGGCGAAACGCCCGATGACAAAGTTTTTTGCCGGTAGCGGCGCTGACAGTATAGATGCTGACTTAGCCATTGAGTAATTGCCCCTCGCGTCGTTTTTATACATGGTTGTTATGCATGAATGTCGATAACGATTTCGAAAAAAACCAAGCCCTTTTCCAGCCTGCATTTATAGCATCAAATCCTGTATGATCATAGCCTTAGGCTGGCATCTTCGCTTTTTACTAGAAGTTTGTCACAGTCGACCCTACATACTAAACATGCCTATTTTCGATATCCACTACTGATTTAAATGGATGCTCTACCGCCATGGCTCTACTTGAAATTCTCGAATTCCCTGATCCTCGTCTGCGCACCAGGGCCGAACTGGTTGCCGAGGTCGACGGAGAGGTTCGGGCCATTGTTAGAGATATGCTTAACACTATGTACCATGCCAGTGGCATTGGTTTGGCGGCAACACAAGTTAATATTCATCGACGTATTATAGTTATCGACGTTTCGGAGGATCGCGATGAACTTTTGGTGTTCATTAACCCCGAAATCGTAGTAATCGATGAAGAGCCCGAAAGTCATGACGAAGGCTGTTTATCTGTCCCTGGGTTTTACGAAAGCGTAGTGCGGCCACGGAAAGTACGCGTTAGCGCTCTCGACCAACACGGAGAATCATTCGCGATTGAGCCGATCGGTATGCTGGCGGTCTGTATCCAGCATGAGATCGATCATCTCGATGGCAAGCTCTTTGTCGATTACCTCTCTCCTGTGAAACGCGATCGCATCCGTAAAAAACTGGAAAAACTTCACCGCGCTCAGGCCTCTTGAGATTATCCATGATGCCGAGCTCCTCTGGATTGCGCTTGATCTTTGCCGGAACACCACTGTTTGCCGCGTATTACCTCAAAGCCCTGATCGACAGCGATCACCAGGTGGTCGCCGTCTACACCCAACCAGACCGGCCCTCAGGTCGAGGAAAAAAACAAACTCACTCCGCAGTGAAAACTCTGGCTCTTCAAAGTGAGCTCCCGGTTTACCAACCACCGACGTTGAAGCACATCGCCATTCAGCGCGAATTGTCGCAGCATCGCGCCGACGTCATGGTGGTAGTGGCCTACGGTCTTATTTTGCCCAAAGCTACCCTGGATGTTCCGCGTCTTGGTTGCTTGAATGTTCATGCCTCCCTACTTCCCCGGTGGCGCGGCGCCGCCCCCATTCAACGAGCGATTGAAACTGGTGATCGACAGACGGGCATCAGCATTATGCAGATGGATGTGGGTTTGGATACCGGCCCCGTACTTTGCAAGCGGGAATACACGCTCAGCGAGCGAGAAACTGCTGGCAGTTTGCAAGATAAGTTGCAGCAGTTAGGTACCCCGGTTCTGTTAGAAACCTTGCGCAATTTGCAATGCGATGACTTCGAAGTGTTCGAACAGGACGATGCGCTGGCAACTTATGCTGAGAAAATTCATAAGCAAGAAGCATTAATCGATTGGTCGCAAAGTGCGGAGAACATCGATCGAAAAATACGCGCCTTTAATCCTTCTCCTGTTGCCTATACTTATTTAAATGGCGACCGAATAAAGATTCATCAAGCGAGTCCAGCTACCTCAAATGGCAAGTACTCGCCGGGCGAATTTATTGAAATTGACAACAAAGCACTAACCGTTGCTTGTGGGCTGGAGACGACTGGAGCATTGAGCGTTCTGAAAATTACCCGCCTACAGTTACCCGGAAAAAAAATTATGACGATGAGTGAAGTTTTAAATGGCTTTGGAAAGCGATTTTCTTCCGGTCAACACTTTAGCTCCTCGACGGAAGTGTAATCATTTGGACGAAAAAAACGCCGCGCGTATTGCTGCAGTGGATGTACTTACTCATCTGCTGCAACAAAAAGGATCACTTGCCAGTATTTTACCGCACAGGCTTAAAGGGCTGGACGCACAACAAAGTGCATTTGCCAAAGAGCTGTGCTTTGGAACCTGTCGTTGGTATCCCCAGATTTCAGAAATATTGTCCTCGCTGTTGACCAAAAAGCTGCGTAAGAAAGATGACGATATTTACGCGATTTTGTTGATAGGCTTATACCAATTGGCCTATTTGCGAATAGCAGATCATGCCGCCATCCACGAGAGCGTGCAACTTGCGCTCAATTACCGCAAGATTTGGGCAAAAAAACTGATAAACGGTGTGTTGCGTAACTTTCAACGCGACGCTGAGCGTTTGAAATCAATCGCCGAGACCAATAATCCCAGTGCTCATCCTCTCTGGTTAGTAGATCGCCTGCAATCAGCGTGGCCCAGTCAGGTGAGCGCCCTGCTATTGGCTAATAACGATCATCCGCCGATGACCTTGAGAGTGAATTGCCAAAAAATTTCACCACAAGATTATCTGGGTCGCCTGCATTCCCAAGATATCGCGGCCGTGACCTCTACTTTCAGTACCGATGGAATTTATTTGTTGCATCCTTGCCCCGTCGAATCTTTACCGGGTTTTAGCGAAGGTGAGGTCAGTATTCAAGACGAGGCCGCTCAGTTGGCGGCGGGTCTGCTAAAGCTAAAAGCTGGACAAAGAGTTCTCGATGCCTGCGCAGCGCCCGGTGGAAAAGCTTGCCACATGGCGGAGTTTGAACCGGGCATAGAATTAACCGCTCTGGACAGCGAGCCGAGACGCCTGTTGAAAATCACGGAAAATACTCAACGCCTGGATATTGAAGCGACTGTTTTGTGTGGCGATGCGCGACGTCCCAACGACTGGTGGGATGGTCGATTATTTGATCGTATTCTGGTTGATGCCCCGTGTTCGGCAACAGGTATTATTCGTCGCCAGCCGGATATTAAACTCCTGTGCCGAGCAGAAAATATTAACGCGCTGGTGCAACAACAACTGGCCATACTTCAGGGTCTTTGGCCGTTATTGAGAGAAGGCGGTATACTGGTCTATGCCACCTGCTCGGTTTTGCCGGAGGAGAATCATCTCCTGATCGAGCAGTTTGCTTCTCAACAACCCAGTGTCCTCGAGTTGCTAATTGAAGCGGACTGGGGTGAACCGCAAACTTACGGCAGACAATTATTTCCCCAAGACATGGGTCACGACGGCTTTTACTATTGTCGACTGACAAAGCTAGGCCATCCGTCTAGCACAAACTAGCGCAAATCAGCATCGTCGATCTTTAGCAATTTATGAAAATAATTATTCTTGGTGCCGGTCAAGTGGGAGTCTCCATTGCAGAACACCTGATTCGCGAACAGAATGACATCACGGTAGTGGATCATTCTATGGAACGTTTGCGAGAGCTTCGCGACCGACTGGATATTCGCGTGGTTCACGGACACGCTTCCCACCCCGACGTGTTGGAGCGAGCTAATATTGAAGACGCCGATCTGTTAATTGCGGTAACCGCCAACGACGAAGTGAATATGGTGGCTTGCCAAATTGCCTACACGTTGTACCGAACGCCGACCAAAATTGCCCGTATTCGAGCGACGGTTTTTTCTAATTACAAGGATAAATTATTCTGCGATGAGCACTCTCCGGTAGATGTCATTATCAGTCCGGAAAAGCTGGTTTCCGAGTATATTTTCAGATTGGTGGAAAATCCCGGGGCCCTCCAGGTACTGGATTTTGCCGAAGGTGATATTTGCCTGGTCGCGGTAAAAGCCGTCAACGGTGCGCTGTTAGTTGGACAGGAACTGCGCTTCATGCGTCAGCATATGCCGAATATAGATACCCGAGTGGCCGCTATTTATCGCCGTGGCCAAGCTATTGAGCCAGAAGGTCGTACGGTAATCGAAGTCGATGATGAGATCTTCTTCATCGCTGCTCGAAAAAATATTCGCGCAGTGATGAGTGAAATGCGGCGTTCTGAAAAACCTTACAAAAGCATTATGATTGCCGGAGGCGGTAACATTGGCCTGCGCTTGGCAAAAAAAATTGAGAACCGTTACTCCATTAAAATTTTTGAGCTAAATCCAGAGCGTTGTAAAGCCTTGAGTGAAGAACTCAATTACGCTGTCGTCTTGCAAGGTAGCGCCTCGGATCAAGACTTGCTACTGGAAGAAAACATTGAAGAAACGGATATTTTTATTGCGGTCACCAACGACGATGAAGCTAATATTATGGCCTCGTTGCTGGCTAAACGCCTGGGCGCTAAAAAAGTAATGGCTTTAATCAATAACGCAGCTTACGTGGATCTGATTCAGGGGGGCGAGATCGATATCGCCATTTCGCCACAGCAGGCTACCGTTGGCATCTTATTGTCTCACGTACGCCGAGGTGATCTGGTTAATGTACACTCTCTGCGCCACAGCGCCGCCGAAGCTATCGAGGTCGTCGCTCACGGCGATCGGAATAGCTCCAAAGTAATCGGTAAAACAGTGGAAGAACTGGACTTACCCGAGGGAGCGACCATTGGCGCTATTTACCGCCAGGGCAAAAAAGGTAAAGAGGTGATCATTGCACACGATTCCACGGTGATTCAAAGCGAAGACCACGTTATCGTATTTCTGATCGATAAACGGAACACCAAGTACGTGGAGCGGCTATTCCAAGTGGGTTTTTCCTTTTTCTAATCAATAAAAAAATCAAAATTTGAAAAGCTGACACATGCACTTCGCCACTATTTCCCGCGTCCTTGGAATCCTGCTAATGCTTTTCAGCATTACTCTGCTGCCCCCGGCAATTATTTCGATTCTCTATAGGGACGGTGCCTTTCAGGCATTTCTTATATCGCTATTGATTATTTTCGGCGCCGGTTTGCTCATCTGGTCGCCGGTATATAAATACCAAAAAGACCTGCGTACTCGCGATGGTTTCTTGATAACCGCACTATTCTGGGCAGTATTGGGGGCCGCTGGTTCACTGCCATTTATTCTGGCAGACAGCACACAATTGACGATAGTGGACGCGATATTCGAATCCGTTTCCGGCCTTACTACGACTGGAGCCACCGTTATTGTGGGTCTCGATGAGTTGCCGCCGTCGATCTTATTTTACCGACAACAACTGCAATGGCTGGGCGGAATCGGAATTATTGTTATTGCCGTGGCTATTTTGCCGATGTTGGGTATTGGGGGAATGCAGCTCTACCGAGCCGAAACTCCTGGGCCCGTTAAAGACTCCAAGCTGACGCCGAGAATTACCCAGACCGCCAAAGTATTGTTTCTTATTTACCTCAGTCTAACCTTAGTCTGTGCCCTTAGTTTTTGGCTGGCGGGAATGAGCCTATTTGACGCTGTTGGACACGCTTTTTCAACCGTTGCTATTGGAGGATTCTCTACTCACGACGATAGCATTGCTTACTTTAATAGTCCCTCGATTATGATCATTACGATTGTATTTATGATCTTATCTGGAATTAATTTTGCCTTACACTTCGTTAGTTGGCGATCGCGAAATTTCTTGCATTATTTTCGCGATCCGGAATGCAAGTTTTATTTCTGGTGCCTTCTGTTGGGCGTATTGATTACCACCAGCTATCTGTATTTTTTCAGTAAAATTTATGATTTTTCAGACAGCTTGCTGCTAGGTGCTTTCGAATTAGTTTCCATATTAACCACGACCGGATTCGGCGTCGCCGATTACAGTCAATGGCCAACATTTTTACCTTTTATGTTATTCATGCTTGCCTTTATGGGAGGGTGCGGCGGTTCGACAGCAGGGGGCATGAAAGTCATACGGATCATGCTGATTGTCAAGCAAGGCGTAAGAGAAATCTACCGCCTAATTCATCCCAATGCCATTATTCCTATTAAAGTTGGCAACAAGGTCGTTTCCGATCGAGTCATCGAGGCAGTCTGGGGATTCTTTTCCGTCTACGTTATTAGTTTTATGGTGATGTTTCTAATTTTGTTGGCAACTGGATTAGATTTTATTACGGCTTTTTCTGCCATCGGCGCTTGCATTAATAATCTTGGTCCGGGTATGGGTAGTGTCGCCGCTCATTACAGCGATGTTAATACAACTGCCAAGTGGGTTTTATGCTTTGCCATGTTGCTGGGGAGACTGGAGATTTTTACCTTGTTAGTATTGCTGACCCCGATGTTTTGGAAACGCTAGCAATCAAACCACCAATCAAAGATTTTAAAAAATATTCTTGGACGAGTGATGTAGCCGCCAGTCTTTCTAGACCTTTGCAAGAATAGGCTCAAGGTCTCATAATATTTTTCTGCCAAGCTGCCCTTTCAGAATTTGAGGTTTTTATGCATTACCCAACTCGTTACGATGTCATTGTGATTGGCGGAGGCCACGCCGGTGTCGAGGCTTGTTTGGCGTCGGCGCGCATGGGTTGTTCCACTCTACTGCTGACGCAAAATCTGGATACTTTGGGACAAATGTCCTGTAATCCCGCCATTGGTGGCATTGGTAAAAGTCATCTGGTCAAGGAAATTGATGCTATGGGTGGCGCCATGGCCAGAGCTACCGATAAAGGCGGTATTCAGTTTCGTATCCTTAACGCACGCAAGGGACCGGCCGTTCGAGCGACACGTGCCCAAGCTGACCGGGTGCTCTACAGGGCCGCTATCCGAGAAATTCTCGAGAATCAACCCAACCTACAGATATTCCAACAATCGGTAGATGATCTGATTATCGAAGGGGATCAGGTCACCGGGGTGATTACCCAAATGGGCCTGAAGTTTCACGCTGCATCTATGGTATTGACTACAGGTACTTTTCTCGGCGGTAAAATCCATATCGGTATGGAAAACCATGGGGGTGGCCGCGCTGGTGATTCGCCCTCTATTGCCTTGGCGAATAGTCTACGAGCGTTGCCACTGCGAGTCGGTCGCCTTAAAACCGGTACCCCTCCACGTATTGACGCTAAAACCGTAAATTTCTCCGAATTGATGGAACAGTGGGGAGATAGCCCGCTGCCAACAATGTCATTTATGGGCAGTGTTGACGAACACCCGCAGCAGACTTGCTGTTGGATTACTCATACCAATGAGCGCACCCATGACATTATCCGCGGTGGGCTAGATCGATCCCCTATGTACAATGGTGCCATCGACGGCATTGGACCGCGTTATTGCCCGTCAATTGAAGATAAAGTTAATCGCTTTGCCGATAAAAACTCACATCAAATTTTCATCGAACCGGAAGGGCTGAAAACCCACGAACTCTACCCCAATGGTATTTCCACCAGCCTGCCTTTCGATGTGCAATTGCAATTAGTGCGCTCGATCAAGGGGTTTGAAAACGCACATATTATGCGTCCTGGTTACGCTATTGAGTATGACTTTTTTAACCCGCAGGACTTGCAACCAAACCTGGAAACGGGCTGTCTCGGTGGGTTGTTCTTTGCCGGACAAATCAACGGTACCACCGGATATGAAGAGGCGGCAGCACAGGGTTTATTGGCGGGTGTGAATGCGGCTAGACGGGCACAGCAAAAAGAGGCTTGGTTGCCGAGGCGCGACCAGGCTTATATAGGGGTATTGGTCGATGATCTTATCACCATGGGTACCCAAGAGCCCTACCGCATGTTCACCAGTCGGGCCGAATATCGGCTACTGCTGCGAGAAGACAATGCCGATTTGAGATTAACCGAAATCGCCCATGAATTTGGGCTGATAAACGACCAGCAATGGAAAGCTTTCAATGAAAAACGCGAGGCTATTGCTCGCGAGGAACAACGCTTTAGAAGCACCTGGTTACAGGCCGGTAGCGATGCGGCGAATAAACTGCAAGATAAGCTTAAATCGCCGCTGACGCGCGAATACAATTATTATGAGTTACTCAAGCGTCCTGAGTTGAGTTTCCGCGACTTACTGAGCCTCGAGGAGGACGACAGCGCTCAGGGTGTTTCCGATTGTGTGGCCGAGCAAATTGAAATCCGCGCCAAATACGCTGGCTATATCGATCGTCAGGCTGAAGAAATTAAACGTCTGCGCCAACATGAGACAACGCCTCTGCCCTTCGACTTTGACTACGACAATATCTCTGGTCTCTCTAACGAGATTAAACAAAAACTCAGTGAACGGCGCCCTGATAACCTGGGTAGAGCGGCGCGTATTCCCGGAGTAACGCCAGCGGCGATTTCTTTGTTGCTAATCTATCTAAAGAAACGCGGAGTTTTAAGAAAATCAAAGGCACCCGCTTAGCGCTTTGAAAGCCTTGATAAGGCCCGATGACTTTATGTCATTCCAAGGGTAAGTGTTCCGCGCATTCGATTTTTTGGGCTTTCTGGCTGGCCTCAGGGGGAGTCTTTTAGAACTCTCCAATGAGTCGCAGCTACAGAAGCGTAATGCGCCATCGGTAATCTCTGATAACAGCAAAAGCGTAAGAACCGATATTTCTATTGTAATTTCTAAGGTGATGAAAAATGAATAAAACCGCACGGTTAAGTTTGCTCGCTGTGACATTGAGCGTGCTGGTCGCATGCTCGCCAGTTTCCATTAATGATTATGAAGGGCGAGAACCCGAACTCAGCCTGGAAAATTTTTTCAGCGGAAATCTGGTTGCCTACGGCATTTTGCGCGACCGCTCTGGCGAGGTTACTCGACATTTTACGGCCTCACTGAAAGGTACTTGGCAGGACGATGGTACGGGCTTCTTGGATGAGATTTTCTGGTTCAACGACGGTGAGCGCCAGACACGCCTGTGGAAGATGGTTCCACAAGCAGATGGTGGATACATTGGTACCGCTGGTGATGTGGAAGGCGAAGCCACGATCCAAACGGCGGGTAGTGCCATTAACCTGCTTTATCGATTGAAGGTTCCCTATAAGGATGGAACGATCACTTTATCCATGGACGATTGGATGTACCAAGTAGCCCCCGGAGTGATCATGAACGAAACGCTGATGACCAAATGGGGGTTTGAGGTTGGAAAATTGACTCTGGTGATCATGCAGGAAAGTGCTGCAGAGGGTATTTCCCAGTTAGTGAGAGACTTCGATAGAAGGTGACAGAAAGTGAAAGTTATCACGGTCAATAAAATAGTCTGCGGCGAAAAACTTTCTCTACACTTTGAAATTTCAGCTCTGGGATGAATAGCTATAATTAACCAATATCCCAGAGTCACGGTTTCCACAGATCACAGTAAAAATGGAGACGGTCTGCCTGCGAGGCAGACTAAAAAACAGCAGTTCTAGCGCAAGCCGCATCGTTCCAATAATCTCTTCAACAGCCCTTGGTGCAAGTCCCTTTTTCATCGAAATTCATAGTGCGCCCGCTTAAAGGAATGTGTACAGGCTTTTCACTGAGCTTGCTGAAGATATCCACTCGAGTACCCGCAATCACCTCACCACCCTTCGTCGGTGGCTGATTAGCATGGGAAGCGATCACCGATTCGGGTTTTGATCAGTTCGTTAATTACCCAGGCGGCTTCCTGGGGTCCGGTAGTGAAAGTGTCACCAATATTGATTACGGCCAGTTTCACTTTGTAGTAATCGCGAACGACCTTCTCCTGTTCAGCGGTCACGCCGGTATCGCCAGAGAGGTAGACCGCGAGTCCGTTGGAAAAAGTTAAAACATAACCTGTTGGTGGACCAGCGTCGGCGGTAAGGCCAGATGAATTGAGTAAATCTCCCAATTCACCACCGATCATGTGGCCCGAAATACCGTTTGAGTGGACCGCGGGAACTGTAGTTATGGTAACTCCACCCACTATTTTGGAAGCGCCAAAACGAACCAGCTGAGATTTTTCTGGATTGCCGCCTAAAGCTTTGAGCTTGCTGGCGAAGAATTTAGGCATTTCGCTGCCGGTCATAATAATGGCATCTTTTGCCATTGCGATATTGATGGTATTCGGTAAAACATTAACCGGGAAGCTGGTGGACTTGCATTGGCCTTTACCCACTTCGGCAATATGTTTATCGCCCACGTGGTCACCGTGCATGTGGCTAACTAGAATGACATCGACCTCTCCAAGGCGGGGATCATTCGCGCCAGCGACAGTACGGCCTGGGTCGTAGAGTACTCGAGTACCGTCCGGATCTTCGAAGATTAAGGCTCGGTCTAACTGGAAAAACTCACCTTCCTGGCTGCCAAGCGGCGTAACTTTGACTTCGGTCGATACGGCTGTAACCTGAACAGACACGGTACGTCTAACGACAGCGAATAGACGCTGGAAAATATATTCATAGCAAGATCCCCGAGAGATTTTATTGATATCGTTACCGCGTGATTGTTATTGCCTGTGAATCCACAAAGTAGAACGATTGAGAATAGTGATCGTGCTCTGGTTCTTTACAAGCTCAATATGCAGCTTTCTAAAGTGCTGGAAGTATAAACTCCCCTTTTCTTAAGAAAAGAACGTGTTGGAAAAGAATATCCCCGTCTACTTAGATTACATTTTGTTCCCGATGGCGCGATACCAACTGATACAAATGGCTATATTCGAGAAGCTTGATATCTATCTGTTGATACCGGCTGTGTCGAATTATGCTTGAGCAAATCGCTCCTTAGTGCCCACCCAGCGTTGAATCAGTGCTTCCGCTCGTTTGGGTGCTTCTATCGAGATTTGCTTAGCTCGCTGTTGCGCCTGGGGCAGTAACTCTCGGTCGCGCTCCAGATCTGCGAGCTTAAATGCGATGTCGCCTGTCTGGCGCGTGCCCAGTAGTTCGCCAGGGCCGCGCAGTTCCAGATCGATCTCGGCGATGCGGAATCCATCGCTATTTTGCCGCATCGCTTGCAGGCGAGCTTTGCCATTTTCGGAGAGCTTGTCTCCATAGAGCAACACACAGTGGCTAGCGGTATCGCCACGTCCGACTCGCCCGCGCAGCTGATGCAGTTGAGCTAAGCCGAGCCGCTCTGGATTTTCAATAATCATTAGACTGGCATTGGGAACATCGACGCCTACTTCAATGACGGTAGTTGCCACTAATAATTGGATTTCTCCGCGCTTGAAAGCGGCCATTAAATTTTCTTTTTCCTGGGGCTTTAAACGACCATGTACCAGCGCAATGTTTAACTCACCCAGTTGCTCCTGAAGCAGTTTGGCGGTTTCCTCTGCGGCTTCCGCGGATAGAGTTTCAGATTGTTCGATTAAGGTACATACCCAGTAGGCCTGGCGGCCGCTACAGCAGGCGTGGCGAATGCGCTCTATGATTTGAGGTCGACGCCGCTGACTTATGACCACGGTTTCAATGGGAATTCGCCCTTTGGGCAATTCGTCGATGACGGAATAGTCCAGATCGGCGTAGGCGCTCATGGCCAGCGTTCTGGGAATAGGCGTGGCGGTCATGATCAACTGGTGTGGAACGCGGGCAGCTAGTCTGCCCTTATCGCGCAGCCGCAGGCGTTGGTGGACGCCAAAGCGGTGTTGTTCGTCCACAATAATTAGCGCTAGATCGTCAAATTCTACCGCCTCCTGAAACAGTGCATGGGTGCCGATAACCATCTTGGCTTTGCCTTTGGCAATTGCTTCGAGGCAAGTTCGGCGTTCGCTGGATTTTTGTCTGCCGCTCAATCGGGCAATCTCGATACCGAAAGGGTTGAGCCAGCGCTGGAAATTGTGGCGATGTTGCTCGGCCAGAATATCTGTCGGTGCCATTAGAGCAACCTGCTTGCCGCAAGCGATAACTTGCAAAGCCGCAATAGCCGCAACCAGCGTTTTTCCTGAGCCGACATCTCCTTGTACCAGGCGCATCATTGGTTGGCATTCACCTAGATCTTCAGCGATTTCTCGACAAACGCGCTGTTGTCCCCGGGTTAGTGTAAAGGGCAAATTGTCGGTGAACGGTTTGACCCAATCGTTTGAAGGCGGTATTGGATTCGCCATTTTCTGACGGCGTTGCTCACGCAAACGCAATAAGCTGGCTTGGTAGGCGCTGAGCTCCTCTTCGATAAGGTGTAATTGATAGGGATGTTTGCCATCCATTAACAAGTCTAGAGCCGCATCCTTGGGTGGGAAATGCAAGTAGAAAAGATGATCCAGTAAATCTTCGCCAGCCTCTTCACTCAACAGTCGAGGCAATTTGCAGTCGCTATTGCGGGCGAGTTCAAAGGCCTGCTCAAGCAGGCGGCGTAAACGCGCCTGACTCATCCCTTCGGTAGTTGGATAAACTGGGGTAAACGATTGCTCCAGGGGGGTCGATTTATCGCGACTGACCAGTTGATATTCAGGGTGGTAGATTTCCAGTCCCGAGGCACCCATTCGCACCTCGCCATAGCAGCGCAGGCGGTTGCCTTTTGCCAGAGCTCGTTGTTGACTGGCGGAAAAGTGATAAAAACGCAGGCTAATTATCCCGGAGTGATCTTTTAGCTGGCAGAGTAGGCTTCGCCGCCGGCCATAGTTCACTTGGTTATCCTGAAGCTCCCCTTCAATGACGGCAGATTGTAGAGGCCGAAGGTGGTTGATGGGCGTAATTTGAGTGCGATCTTCGTAACGCATTGGTAAGTGCAGCAACAGATCTTGGAGGCTCACTAGCCCCAGTTTTTCAAATTTGGCAGACAGTTGCCCACCGACGCCTTTGAGGTGCGTTAAGGGCGCTGACTGTAAATTAAGGGATGATTGAGCGGCTTTTGTCACCGTCGAACCTGCGATAATTAATCTGTTTATCGTGCGAGATCCCGCTGTCAAACAGTGGGTTTTATATCCGACTCAGTAGTAATTAATTTTTTTCCACAGCTTTCTGGCTGGAAAGAATAGCTTTTCTCAAGATATCAATGGCCTTGTGACGTGGAAAGCTGGCGCGCCAGGCTAGAGCAACGGTTCGGTAAGCACTGCTGTCGGCCAAAGGACGAGTCGTGAGTGTGTCGTCCGTGTAGCGACTAATTGTCGCAGATTCCGGTAAAATAGAAATTCCGATACCCGAGGCCACTATGTGCCGGAGTGTCTCTAGAGAGCTGCCTTCGGCTACAGTGCGGATCAAATTATTATCCTCGTCGGGAGACTCATCCAGGCCTGGGTAAGCCTCGAGGATTTGATCGCGGAAACAATGTCCCGGTCCCAACAATAAGACATGCTCATCGTATAGCTCGGCAGAGGTAATGGTCTCTTGCTTAGCCAAAGGATGTCCCGATGGCAACAGTACCACGAATGGTTCGTCAAAAAGTCGTTGAGTAACTACATCGGTTTCAGTGAATGGCAGCGCCACGATGATGACATCTGATTCACCCTTGCGCAGTCGATGACGCAAAGTTGCGGTATAGCCTTCTTCGACATAAAGTGGCATGTGCGGCGCTAACTTGCGTAGTTCTGGAATAAAGCTGGGAAAGAGATAGGGGCCGATGGTAAAAATAGCGCCAACTTTCAGAGGACTGCTAAGTTGGTCTTTACCCATACTGGCAATGTCTTTTATCGCCGAGACCTCTCCCAGTACTTTTTGTGCCTGAATAATAATTTTTTCACCCATGGGGGTTATGCTAACCCGGGTCTTGGAACGCTCGAACAGAGCAATACCGAGTTCTTCTTCCAGTTTTTTAACTGCGATACTCAGAGTAGGTTGCGAAACGCAGCAGCGATCGGCGGCTCTACCGAAGTGTTGTTCTTGAGCTAAGCTGACAATGTAGCGTAGTTCAGTTAGAGTCATTATTAGTTGCCCCCATTGGTAAATTGTTTTTACTTTTTTAGGCCAATGTGAATTAGTTAACCAGAATTCGGCACTGGCAACAACTAGGATTTATATAATCAATGTCTACCCAAGAAAAATGTTTATTACTCGGATTTGGTGATATTGCTCAACGTCTGTCCCGACGTTTGTCGGGGCGTTATCAGCTTAGTGGCGTAAGACGCCGATCCATCGCAGTGAATGGCATCGCAACCTTTAAGGCGGATATAGCGCAACCAGAACAAATCCGCCCAATTTTAGATGACGACTTTGATGTTATCGTATTGACTATGACGCCCAGTGAAATGAGTGATGATGGTTATCGACGAGCTTATGTACAAACGACGCAAAGTGTATTAAATGTCTTGGATGATTTGTCTGCGAGGCCGAGGTTAATTGTTTTTGTTTCCAGTACCAGTGTCTACGGCCAACAAGATGGCGAGTGGGTCGACGAAAGCTCTGCCACCGAGCCTGGAAGCTATAGCGGCAAACGCCTGTTAGAAGCAGAAAATTTATTGCGAAGTAGCGACTACAATCATTGTTGTGTTCGCTTTTCTGGGATTTATGGTCCAGGTCGTCGACGCTTGATTGATCAGGTTCTATCTGGAAAGGGTTCGCATAAAACGCCGATCATCTATAGCAATCGCATTCACGCCGAAGATGGCGCCGGTATTCTGGCTCATGTTATCGAAAAACAAAGTGCCAAAGCGCATGCCAAGACCATCGAAGCACTTTATCTTGCCAGCGACTGTGAACCCTCGCCTATGTACGACGTGAAAGTTTGGCTGGCAAAGCAGCTGGATTTATCGCCAGATGCACTGTCGCCTACAGAATCCAGTCGCCAATTGGGTAATAAGCGTTGCAGAAATAACAGAATTCTCACTAGCGGCTATCGATTTCAATACCCGGATTATCGAACGGGCTACCGGCGTTTAATCAACGATCTAAAAGCTAGAGGTGAGCTTTTCTGAATAATTATTGAGCGTCGATCCAACCGATTTTTTCTCCCATCCTGACGCTTGACTGCGTTTGCAGTGAAGCTTCCCATTCTGCGACGCCTTTACCCAATAGTAAAATCACGGTAGAGCCCAACTTGAAACGGCCGATTTCTTCTCCTTTATCAAAGGCTGAAATGACTTTTGGAGGATACTGCCAGTAACGAATTTGTTTTTTCAAAGGAGTGACTAAGCCCGCCCAGACGGTTTCGATACTGGCGACAATCATGGCTCCCACCAGTATCAAGGCCATAGGGCCGTGATCGGTATCGAATAAACAGACCACCCGTTCGTTGCGGGCAAATAATCGAGGGACATTTTGGGCCGTAGCATCGTTAACTGAAAACAAATCTCCGGGGATGTGAATCATTTTCTGCAGCTGTCCGCTCAGGGGCATGTGTACGCGATGATAATCCCGCGGTGACAAGTAAACGGTGGCAAAGCAGCCTTCCTCAAAAGCTTTGGTATCGGAGGGATTGCCGCCGACTAACTCCAGCAAGCTGAACTCGACGCCCTTGGCCTGAAAAATGCGGCCATTTTTAATGCTTCCTAATTGACTGATACAGCCATCAGCCGGCGAAGTGACCGCTCCTTTTGTCTGATCTATGGGACGCTCGCCCTCGGTCAAAGCTCGGGTAAAGAAATCATTGAAATGGATGTACGCCGTCGGTTCAGGCTGAGCTGCCACACCCATGTCGACTTGATAAGTTTTAATAAACCAGCGTATTAATGGATTTTTTATCCAGGGCACTCGGCACTCGGCCAAAGTGCCCGCAAGGCGCGACAAAGCTTTTTGCGGAATTAGGTGCTGGCATAGAATAAATAGGAAAGATTTCATAATTTACGAGCGGCTTGGACGTAACATAGAATATTTTATGGAATTAATATCCATCAGAAAGATTGCTTTGAGAGGTATTTCATAGAAAAAACCGGTTAGTTTATTATTCGAACCATATTATAGTATTTTTGCCTTGTTTTATTGAGGTTAATCTTTAGACAAATGTATTTATTGCTCAGATAAACTTTAAATCAAATTTGACAGGAGGAAATCTATTTTTTTGATCACTCGATAAGCAATTATCGTTCAATTCTTCTTTATCATTACCCTTATGGAAATCCAACTTTTACAAGGACTGTACTATGTACACACCATTATTAACGTCTCTTCTACGACCAATTTCTGCCATTAAAAAACTGACCTTCGTTCTTTTCACTGCAGCAACGATAACTGCTTGCGGTGGAGGAGGAGGTAGCTCAAGCACAAATGATGAGCCAGGGACGGATAGCACTAATGTGATCCTGGCAAATAGTAACGTTATGATTACCGCTAATGCTGGTAACGGTGGTGAACAATTTGTTATTGATGGCGATGACATGGATACCAACAGCTTTTGGCAAGCAAATGCAGTGGTTGATAGTTTAACTATTAATTTTTCGCAAGTTTATGCCATAGAATCCATAGATATTAGCTCAGCTAATCTCACAGGTAATGCAGATTTTTCTTTGGAATTATCAGACGATGGCACTGATTTCACGATAATCGGTTTCAGTGATTGTAGTATTCTCTACTTTCTCGGTTCGTCAGGCCATATTTGTGAGCTCGGGCAAATGCAGGATGCACAGTATCTACGTTTAACCATTTTGCAAAAACCTAGCGAGATTGAGATTTACGAAATAGAAGTAATTGGTCAATAGAATCTCTTAGATTCGCATAGTAACTCAACCATCAATTTAGATTACTCATCTTGCGCGTGGTTAGTTCAATTAAGAGCTGAAAGCGATGCAAGATGGATAATCAATATTACTGCTGAATAAAAGTCAGCAGATTGGCTGCCTTCCCAAAAAAATAATTTAAATTTGGTCAATCAGATCATATAACGCTCTTCAGTTTTCGCAAAAATTTTTATAAAAATATCTCTCAATAACTTTCAAAAATTCTCCTTTTATATCAATAAAGTGACCGTTCAACCATTTAAATGTGGGCGTTG